>LR733345.1:0-300000 GCA_902506225.1 Enhydrobacter sp. 8BJ
CAACTTTGCTTTTAAATTCAGCATTGTGACGCTTACGAACTTTTGTCATTAGATAGACCTCTTTGCTTAAGGGCTATTCTATCTTATTTACCACGATTTTTTGGTCTAGTTTTCTGGGAGTATTATAGGCAGTCTTTTATTCAGTCATTGCAAGAAATTCTGTTGGCTGCTAGCGATGAAAGAAAATTAGTTGTTAAGTCTTTGAACTGCGACATGCAAAATTTTATTGCAACGGTTGAAGTGAAAAGATTTCAGGATCATTCCTTATTCAAGGAAAAATACCATAAGCTCAATAGTTTACTCAGTTTAGAGTTTTCAAAAGACACAGTCGGCCAAATTAATTCTCAGAACTTAATAGCAGAAATGAGAAATTTAATTAGTGAAAACCCATCATTAACCTATGCATCAGTGAAAATAGATGCGTTAGAAGCTCGATGGCACGTGTTCTCTGGGAATTCAAAAGAGGCTGTTAAGTTATATCAAAAAGCATTTGATAACAGCTTATTTAGTTGTGGGGATACATTACCAAATTTGATTAAAGAATGCTTAGCTGCTACCGCTTATTTGCAGTCATTCGAAAAAAGCAAGTTTAATACAAGTTTTTTAAGTCATTTAAAAATTGCCTGCACCAATTTTGGTTACGATATGGCTGCTGTTGATATAGAGCCTCATTTAAAAAAAGAAAGAGAAAATAAATCCAAGAATAGAATACTCTCAGCTTACACCGTTGCAGATTGGGAAGAACAGATGTGGGCTAAGTACTTTCAATGGATTTTCTCTAGTGAAATTTGCTTTCCTGATGTTGAATACTCGTCTTTGCCTGCCGAAATACCATATTTTTCCTATAAAAATCTAAATATTCCCAAGCCAGATTATAAAAATTCTAATAATAAAATCACTCTGTTTAATAGAAAAATGCCTCAGTTAGTAGGTTATAGTTGGTTGCATGGCATGCCTGGAGAGTTACAGGACAGATATCTGAAGTTCGTTAAAAAGCTGCTTGATAATGGAGCCAGTGTAAATCAGCTATCTGGCAACAATGAGTCTGCACTGCTAATTGCACTTGAAAAAATGGATTTAAAGGATGTTACTCAATGGTTTCTTTATCAAATAGAATGTCATAAATTGATGAAAAAAACTCAAAATATATTGCCAGAATCAGACTTAAAAGAGAAAGAGTTATACTACTTTAACACACAGGATCGCACGCTATTTGATTTATTAACAGCACATGACTATCAGCAAAAATACACAAAAAAGGTGGTTAATCAAATCACTTCACCTTTAGAAAAATTTCCTTTAATGCAAGCAGTTAGAACAGGTAGACCAGACGTGGTTCAAACTATACTAAAAATGGGTGCTGAAGTTGATAAAACTAACTTTGAAATGAGAACACCGTTGTATGAATGCCTGTTAATGCTGAAGGACTTAAAAAAAAGTGATAATAATTTTAATAGAGCAGAATCATTCATTCGTAGTGAAGTATTTTTGTATGATAAGCCTATACTTGAAAGTATAAGACGTATGAATGCATATACACAGCTCGATGATATTCTTTACAGCGATATCTGGGAAAACTCGCTTAGAATTGTAAGTAAATCAGAACAAGATAAGCAAGCAATAGCAAAATTTTTAACTATCCTAGAAAATTTTAAACTTGAGATTTTTAGAAAGTATACATCCGTTGAAAACTTAAAAGAAATTTTAAGGTTATTAGTTAACGCAGGAGCTGATGTAAATCATAGTCATAGCCAAGGTTCAATTAAAGATTTCACCCCATTAATGCAAGCTGTAATTATTAATGATTTTGAACTTTTTAATCTACTTAAAGAAGCGAACGGAGATCTAACTAAAAACTTTACCATAGACGATGACGAGGTAAAGAATTCAATCCAATATTTAAAGAAGCATTTTAACAGCAATCGAATAACCTTATAAGTAGGGACATATATCAGAACTTTGGGTAGTGTTCAAAAGACTGTGTCATTTTATATTCACAATAGAAGGTGACCCCTGCTGTCAACAACGGAATAAAACACTTGGTAGATTATGTCAGGCAGCCTGACGATAAAAGTCCTAGAAACCCCCGCAGGTGACTTAAATCCTAACCCTTTTTGTATTCGTTGACGGTTGTAAAAAATCTCAATATATCTGGTCACATCAACGATGGCTTGATGACGAGTTTCATAAATTTTATGGTAAACAAGCTCGTTTTTTCTTGCGAAGCAGTGCTTCTCACCCAAGAAGCTCTCAATAGGGGCATTATCGTAGCATGAACGAGGAATAGCAAAGCACTGCTTTGCCCGAGTGCAAGGCGAAGGCTATGCCTGAGTACCTTTTCGGCTCATAGAACCAGCAAAGCCATGCTTTTGAATGATTTGGCGGTATTGATGACTGCAATACTAGCTACCTCGGTCAGAATGCATAATTAAGCCTTTTGCAGGGCGTTTATACCTGATGGCATTATTCAACGCTTGGCACACTAAATCCGCTGCCATTCGCTTGTTTAAAGCATAGCCTACAATCTCTTTGCTTGCTATACAGGTCTTTGACCGCTGTCAAGTACACCCAGCCTTCATTTGTCCAGATATAGGTAATGTCGCTGACCTGAGGGGTACTGCTCCGCAAGAATCTTTTCGATGTTAGGAGCTACCACGTCAAATTGCTGTTCTAGCAAATTTGGATAAACAGGCTTATTATGATTTGAGTCAGTGGTGACTTTAAATCGTTTGTGGCGTTTGCAGTAAATCCCATGTTCTTGTTTAATATGAAGCACCATGTAGGGGCTAATATTATGTCCTTGGCTGATTAGATATTGATGTAGCCGTTCATGCCCATAGCTTTCTTTGGTGTCAATGTGGGCTGATTTGACTAAAATTTCACAACGATTATGGTGCTGTTTGCGTTTGCTAATCCCACGATTAAGCCAGTCATAGTAGCCCGATATTGATACGTCAAATAGCTTTGCTATGCGAGTCAGGCTGAACTGTAACCGATTTTGCTGCATGAAGGCGTACTTGGCTATTGGTACTCAAGCATAGCTCTCGCCTTGCGTCGGAGCGAAGCAGTGCTTCGCTTATCCCTCCTCATTGGCAAAGTACGCCGTTGCCTTTTTTAAGATTTCTCGTTCTTCTTAAGCGATTTTGAGTTGTTTTTTAAGGTCTTTGATTTCATCCAAGGCGGCTATAAGTTCAGGGTTATAGTTTGTGTGCCTGCAAGTACACCGCTTTCAGCCTTTCTGTGCCAGTTCGCTAATGTGTTCATCGGTATGCCGAGTTTTTTGGCGGTTTGGCTGATATTGTCTTTATTTTCTTTGATTTTGGCGATGGCTTCAGCTTTGAAACTTCCACTGTATTCTGTTCTTTTCTTGGTCATGGTAAACTACTGTTTAGGTTATTAGTTTACCAAATATTTTCTTCCGTTTTTTTCAGCATACATCAAACCAAGAAGCTGCTAATTTTCTTGCTGACCAACATTGGCAGACTAACGTACTGAATAAAATAAAACTAATAACCGATTTAAGTAGACCAGTGTGCCTTGGATTATCTATTTGTGAACATAATCGCTTCACTGGGACACGAAATTAATGAAAAGAAAATTGAAGAACAAAGCAAATAAATAATAAGATTTAAAATAGCTGACCCTTCTTAAATCCCTTAGTGACTAATTCACTCAATTTATGTCTAGACAAAATATATGAAAAATTTAACTTTTAAAGTCGTATCAATATCTTTTCTGATTTCTTTAAGCATATTTTTTGTAATTAGCTATTTTTCTTTTCTATCCTACCAGACTTCTATGTCAAGGGTCTTAAATATTGAAAAAGGAATTATCGGTGAATTTTTACCCTATAAGATTTCCGCAGCTATGATGAATCACGAATCAAAAGAAACCATTCAAAAGATGATTGATTCTAATAAACGAGTTTTCAATATCATTATCACTGACTGTCCTCTTTTATCGAATGAATGTAGCAATCAGAAAATTTTATTTACTCAAAATAATTTTAATGATACTTCTTTGTTAAAAGGTGAAAGTTGGTTTCCTTTAAGAAATCCGCCACCTCTTTATAGTGAGAAGCTATTGCAAAATTATAAAACAGGAAATTTTGCCGATAAGCAAACTACTAATGAAGGAGATGTAATAGGAAGAGTGTATGTTCTTGAACGTCAAGACATGAAACAAAGAACGCTTTTAAACACCCTAGCGTTTAGAATAAATAAATGGCTAGAAAGGCTAAAAACCGGTAAATTTTCAAACGATGCTTATATGTATGACAAAAATGCTGGATTATCCTTACTATTGTTCTTCATTTTCTGTAGTTTAGGATGGTTACAAAATAAAAGAACGAATGAAAAATTAGAAAGTACTAAATCAATCTCGCAGCTAAGAGAAGAAAATAGTCTATTAAAAAATGAACAAACGCAACTTTCCTTAAATATTGCAAGCCTACAACAATATAAAGAAGGCCAAGAGGAAGAATTAAGGAAACTTTCTCTTGCGAAAGAAGGATTAATCAAAGAACATGAAACTTTAATCGAGAAGTATAATTTTATTCTAAATTATACAATGGCAAACAAGTATTTGTTAGAAAGTGAATTTACAGCCCCTTTAAATAATCAAATTCAAAAACTTAACTTGATTATCGAAGGTCTGGCTAAGAGAGTATTTTACGATACTAAAGATGCCTTACACGACATCAATAAAGCACCTATTCTGAGGGATGAAAACATATTTTTAGAGCAAGATATAAAGATACTTCATGATAAGCTAATCAAATCAAGAGACACATTACAGTGGACTACTGATAATGTTCGAAAACTTACCAACCTAGGGATTGAGAAATTTAACTTGAAAGATGAATTAATTGATTTCTTTCAAAAACTTCCACCAATGGCAAGTGCAGATAGTATAGAGATTAGTTTCACGTTAGATAATGATCAACCTATGTTTATAGTGGCAAATCCCTATCATATTAGGGCAATTGTCAAAAATGTTCTTTATAATTCAATTTCAGCTTTAAATGATATCAAATATATTGAATATTATTCAAACCCTGATGAGTTTAAAGGTAATATAGCTGTCAGTTGTGGCCAATTTGATTCGGATTATTGTTATATTCAAATTAGCGATGATGCAGGGGGCGTTCCAGAAAACTTTATTGAAAACCTATACGTTTCGAACGAAAAGGTTAATCCCGATAGTGGCAAATTAGAAGGTAACGGAAGTGTCATAGTAAATTCATACTTATCTATGTACAACGCTAAAGTCCTAAAAAGAAATACTGAAAATGGTTTCGAAGTAAAATTTCTATTTTTAATAAACAGGGATAATTAATATGAATAATATTGTCTTACTTGATGATGAACAGGAAATCTTAGAGCAATTTTCTGGTTTTGTAAAAAATATGGGATATACTCCTTACACTTGTCGAAACATTTCGGAAGTGTTGAGAGTAAGAGATGAAATTTATGCACGAGATGAACGCATAACCCTTTTTATTTTAGATCATGAACTGGGTGGAGAAACTAGTTTAAAATTACTTAGACTTTTTGATAAGAAAAATTTCCAAGATTATAAAAACAAATTTATTGTTGCAACTGGTCATGCAAAAGATGAAATAACCCATGATTATGCAAAATTTGGTTCTATGGGCCACTTAATAAAGCCTATCCATGAAAATCAATTTAGGCAGACAGTACAGCATACGATTAAAAGAATTGAATATGCTGAAGCACAAAGAGAAGACTGGGAATCTGCTTTTGAATTACTCGAAAGCGAAGGGTTAATTGATTCAGTGGATGAATTAAAGAAAAATAATGAGGAAATTAACAGTCAATATCTTGCTCTGAAACAAATATATGATGACCTAGTAGAGGATCTAAAAGATAAAAATGGTGAAGACATTGCTAAAGCCTATGAATCTGCTGGTAATTCAATTAACCGTATTTCTGGAGGATTTAATTTAATTTTTGATATTAACCAGAACTTAAAACTTAGTGATAGATTTACCGAGGATGCAAAAGAGGTGTACGGCACTAATAAAATCTTATTCTTTAGCCTTTTAAATTATATGAGACGTATCGATGACGCTCCTCTGTCTTATCGTATTAAATATTTAACTAGCACAAAAGGCTTATACGAATATAGAACTGGTAGAGACTATCGTCTCTATTTTACTAAAACGGATAACAAAATTCAGTTAGAACGTTTTGGTCATAAAAATATACAAGAAAAAATAATTGAAACTTATCGTTAGTACTTCATTTTCAATTAACGAAGGTAGAGGTGGTGGCAGCTTTACGTTGGGCAGGGTTTAGTTCGTCAAGCAAGTTATTGATGGTCATAGTAAAGGAAATTGGCTAATAAGCATTGGTTTAGGCTAACAAACTATATAGATGTTGTCTAATTATATTCTTGATGTGTTAGATTGATAAATCACTTTTATAGGCGTATTCGTATTGGATTTTTGTTCTATTCAACAAATATGTGCGACTTAGATTTACTTAAAAGAATGTTGGATTTCATTAAATATCCAAATTCACGGTCGGGGTCAGTTTAAAAATTTGTAAAAAATGCGTGGTCACAAAATGGTCACGTTTTGGTCACGGTCTAAAATTTTGCAAAAAATTGATTAGTTAAATTAACAAAGCACCTTTAGTAAAAAAAGGAGCACAAAGCTTGAAAGCCTTGATATAGGCGGAATTTCAGACAATAAAAAAGCCTAACTATTAAGTTAGGCTTTCTTGAATTTGGAGCGGGAAACGAGATTCGAACTCGCGACCCCGACCTTGGCAAGGTCGTGCTCTACCAACTGAGCTATTCCCGCATTAGGTAGTCAACTAGCAATTTTGAATGTTTGTTGCGTTGTTGTGGATGCGTATTATAAGGATTTTTGACACCGCGTCAAGCGTTTTTGCAAAAAAAATTTAAAAAAATACGTTTTTTTAATTTTAACTATTTTTTTATTGCAAAGTAGCTTTTTTATCTGTCTATTCTCTATTAATTTTTTCCTTTCTATCCATAGTTATTAGCTTGTTTTATCACACTCTGAAACACACCACGTATCTATCGTTACGCAATTACTGCAAATCTCAGCAGATTGTTTTTTAATGACTTCGCTATAATGCGTTTAAACTTGCTATTTCTCTTGGTCCTTTTTGCTGTTTTTGGAGATAACGATAAGATGAAAATTTCAAAAAAACTCATGATGTCAAGTTTGGCGGCATCGGTCATTGCAGTAGGTGCCACCGGTTGCTCAACCACTACTGACACGGGCGCGATTGGCGTTGACCGTAATCAGTTGTTGGTAGTATCCGACCAACAAGTGCAACAACTTTCTAATCAAGCTTTTCAACAAGAAATTGCCGCTGCCCGTGCCAAAGGTCTGCTTGATACCAATCCGGCACAGTTGGCACGTTTACAGAAAATTTCTCAGCGTTTGATTGCACAGACAGGTGCCTATCGCAGCGATGCAAGACAATGGCCGTGGGAAGTGCATGTCATTAAAAGTAATGAGCTTAATGCGCACGTATTCCCCGGCGGTAAAATTGTCTTTTACTCAGGTATTATCGATCGTTTGAGTCTAACCGATGCTGAGATTGCTGCCATTATGGGTCATGAGATGGCGCATGCATTACGTGAGCATACCCGTGAGCGTCTATCGCGTGAGGTGGCGACCCAGACAGGGATTGGTATTGCCGCGAGTGTCTTAGGTTTATCTCAAGGTCAGACACAATTAGCAGGCTTAGCTGGGGATTTGGGTATTTCACGTCCCCATAGCCGTACCCAAGAAACGGAAGCTGATTTGATGGGGCTAGAGTTGATGGCACGGGCAGGTTACGACCCTAATGCAGCAATTAGCCTATGGCGTAAAATGCAGAGTGCGAGTGGTCGCGGCGAGCCACCTCAGTTTTTAAGTACTCACCCGGTGAGCTCAACACGTATCGCCACCATTCAATCATTATTGCCACGTGTGATGCCATTGTACCAACAAAGCCGTTACCGTTAATGTTAACTTCGTATGTCATAAGCCAATATTGAGTTGATATTGGCTTTTTTAGTGAGCAAATTTAGTAATCAAAATAAGGGGTTGATTAAAAATTTGCTGATACCTAATAATCCACCGCCCATCAATTTACTCAACAATCTACCTACCCATCAATTTATCTAGCCAGCCTAACAAGTTGTCAAAAAACCGATTGATTGAAGTTTTTTAAATATCTCAACAGCACAGCGGCATTGTCAGTGGCATAATAAGCGTTTGGTCACAGTTATAGGGTAAATTCATGAATCAGCTTGATATTAATTTGCTAGTCTTGTTCGTCATTTTGGGCTGCGGTATTTTTGTGCACAATCCCACGATTTGGGTCAGTGCGACTGCGCTGATTATCATCAAATTTTTACCCCACAACCAACCTATCTTTTCTTATATCCAGCAATATGGACTCAACTTGGGTATTTTGCTGCTCACCATTGCCGTCATTGCGCCCATCGCCTCCGAGCAAGTCAGTAGCAAAGCCTTGATGACCTCTTTTGCCAGTTGGCGCTCATTATTGGCCATCGCCGTGGGATTGCTGGTGACTTGGCTGGGCGCAAGAGGGGTGAATTTAATGAAAATTGACCCCAATGTGGTCACCGGGCTGATGATTGGCACAGTAGCCGGGGTGGTATTGTTTCGCGGGGTGGCGGTGGGTCCGTTAATTGCCGCAGGGATTTTATCCTTGCTATATTGGTCTAAGTGAATCATAGCAGCTAGTGAGTTATCAAAGATAGAGAAAATTTGAGCGGTATTGACACAAGATTATTTTTGCCAGTCGCACCAATTTGATAGATTAGGCTACCTTAAAACTATGCTAAAATGGTTAAAATGCGGTAAGTGGTGACCAGTTGGATTTGTCATTGGCTACCCATTTTTGATGAATAAAATCAGTGAACCGAGGACGACATGAGTCAACTTGCTACCCCGATTGCCGATGCAGTGACGGCGCGTTTGCAGACGTTACAGCCCAGTGTCTATCAGCTAGAAAACGAGTCAATGCGCCATGCTGGCTATTTTGAAGGCAAAGAAACCCATTTTAAGCTGACCATTGCCAGTGAGGCATTTGCTGGCAAACGCTTGGTACAGCGTCATCAGTTGGTGTATGGACTTATCCATGCGTTACTGTCACAAGGCGGTGGACAGATTCATGCGTTTTCAATTCATGCTTATACACAAGCAGAATGGCAAGCGATTGGGCAATCTCCCGAAAGTCCCAATTGCGCAGGACAAAACGCGGGGTAACAAGATAAAAGTAACATGATAAAAAAGAGTGTCAACATAAGCTAAACCCACAGACCTCTTGAGTTAATTTACGCTATATTATGATAAAAAAGGTTGATGTATGAAACACGCACATATGCTGATGGCATTGATTTTAATTGCCTTATTCTTGTGGCAAGCCGTGTTGGTATTTACCGCACCAAAAGCACAAGGCTTGCCAAGATCTGCCAAAATCGGCGCCCACGTGATGTATGCCTTGGTGATTTTAACAGGCGCGGTGACGGCGATGCCTTTGTTTGGCGCAGGTATAGTACCGCATTGGTTGATTGCCAAGATTGTGTTACTCATTGTTGCCATTTCAGCGACTATCAAAGCCACGCGGCAGACGACTACGCCCAATCAAGCCAAAATAGGTATGTTGATTGCTTTTATTGCCTATATGGGTATTTTGACGTTGGCATTTGTGAAACCGCTCAACCTATTTTAAGGCTGAAGCAGTGAACATAAGGGAGTAGGATGATGAAAAAATTAGCTATCTCAATACTTTTAGCGACGGCCGCTATAGCAGGCTTGACAGGGTGTATGACCACGCCTACCCCTGAATACGTATCCGCCAACAATTACCAAAGCTATGACTGTGTTGCGCTTGCCAATGAGTACACCCGCGTCAATCAATACATTGATGCCAATGCCAACCAGCGCACGGGTTTGCAGGCTTCAGGTATCGGGATTGGCGTATCGGGCAATCGCCATGGTATTTATCCTACCGTGAGTGTCGGCTTAGGCTCAATCAATGGCGGCAACCGTCATAATCTATCGATTGCTATGGGACAACGTGATGCGATGGTACAAGCCGCGCGCTTAAAACAATGCCCC
The DNA here is from genome assembly GCA_902506225.1 of Enhydrobacter sp. 8BJ. Classification (GTDB taxonomy): domain Bacteria; phylum Pseudomonadota; class Gammaproteobacteria; order Pseudomonadales; family Moraxellaceae; genus Faucicola. Next base: position 10,139 of record LR733345.1, read on the forward strand.
TTTGCTACCGGCATCAAACTCTATAGCGAAAAATAATTTATCCCATTTTCCCTATTGAGTGTAGAACCCATCTTTAATAGTGAGATGGGTTTTTTTATGGTCAGCCAAATCATTGTCTGGGTTGGGGGGTAGTAAGTGTCATTGAATACTTATTGAACATTTTTTTAGCCTAAAAATAATTTTTATTTCGATAAAGATTGTCTCGTTTTAGATTGACAAGTCCATAATTTATTGATTAATATGTCACATATTGATGATTAAACACGGTAAAAATTTTAAAAAAATGAATTAAAATAAGTGTGATAACAATACTTTAAGTCAAGGAATACTTAGGTATTAATCAGTGGGTAAAATTTTTTACTTAGGTAAGCACGAGGTTTTCACTAGCTTTCGTCAATACCTTTAGTAAACACCCCAAAAAAACGATAGAAAAACACGCTAAAAAACACGATAGTAAGGATGCTACCATGACCAAAGACGTGCTAACCCTGCCACGCATCGTAATGGGTGCGAAATCTGCCAACGCCCCACTCACCCAAAGCTATGATAAAGGACCGGTCACACCACTGATAGAATTGACCATTGGTAATTTTTTTGATCAGATGGTGGAACAAAACCCCGATAAAGAAGCCTTAATTTCCGCTCACCAAAACATTCGTCTCACCTACCGCGAACTACAACGTAAAGTCAATCAGCTAGCCAGCAGCATGATTCGTATGGGTCTGCAAAAAGGCGATCGCGTGGGTATTTGGTCACACAACAACGTTGAATGGGTCATCATGCAATTGGCGACTGCCAAAGCCGGTATCATACTGGTCAACATCAACCCCGCCTATCGTATCTTTGAGCTTGAATACGCCATCAACAAAGTCGACTGCCAAGTGCTGGTATTGATGCGTCACTTCAGATCTAGCGACTATGCGGTGATGCTGCAAGAACTTGCCCCTGAAGCGCGTCACCAAAGCTACCAAAATTTAGAGCTGGTGCAATTACCCAATCTCAAACGGGTCATCTGGATTGATAGCCCAGAGTCCACTGAAGATTTTAGCTATATGCAAAAATTCTCAGCGTGGATTGCTGAAGGCGATGCCGATGATCCGGCAGTGGCGGAACGTGCCAAAAAGCTCAACCCCAATAACCCGATCAATATCCAATTTACCAGTGGTACCACAGGCACGCCCAAAGGCGCGACGCTTACCCACCGCAACATTTTAAACAACGGTTATTTCATCGGTGAAGCCATGAACCTCACTGCTGGTGACCGTCTGTGTATCCCTGTCCCGCTGTACCACTGCTTTGGAATGGTACTGGGCAACCTTGCCATCTTGACCCACGGTGGCACGATTGTGTATCCCAATGATGGCTTTGACCCCATTACCGTACTTGAAACCGTGCAAAAAGAACAATGTACAGGTCTGCATGGGGTACCGACCATGTTTATTGCCGAGCTTGACCACCCAGACTTTGCCAATTATGACTTATCGACTTTGCGTACCGGTATCATGGCAGGCTCAAGCTGTCCGATTGAGATCATGCGCCGCGTAATTGACCAAATGCACATGAAAGAAGTCACCATTGCCTATGGCATGACCGAAACATCGCCCGTATCTTGTCAAACCAACCAGCACACACCACTTGAAAAACAAGTCTCAACCGTAGGTCTGGTACAGCCTAACCTAGAAGTCAAAATCGTCAACCCAGAAACGGGTGAAACGCTTGGCATCGGTGAGACAGGTGAGCTGTGTACCAAAGGTTACTCAATCATGCTCGGCTATTGGAATGACACCAATAAAACGGCGGAAGCCATTGTCGATGGCTGGATGTATACCGGTGACTTGGCGACCATGGACGAAGAAGGCTATGTCAAAATCGTCGGACGTAGTAAAGACATGGTAATTCGCGGTGGTGAAAACATTTACCCTGTTGAAATCGAAAACTACCTATATCGCCACCCAAAAATCCGTGACGTCCAAATCGTGGGCGTGCCCGACAAGAAATTTGGTGAAGTCCTTGCCGCTTGGATTATCCCCAAAAAAGACAGCAACTTAACCGAACAAGACATCCGTGATTTCTGTAAAGATCATATTGCACACTATAAAGTACCGACTTACATGAAGTTTGTCGACGAGTTCCCAATGACCGTCACGGGTAAAATTCAAAAATTCAAAATCGTGGAAGCCATGACACAAGAATTGGGACTCTAAATTTTCAACTTCAGCAAAAACTTAACATAAATACAAAGGGCATCTGATAGCAATTTAGCTGCACCCTTTGACAGAATTAGGATTTACAATGACGGTTATCCAAAGTAAATTAAGCCCAAATGGCGCGGAATTTCAAGCCAATGCCGCTGCCATGCAAACTATCGTTGATGACCTCAAAGCCAAACTTGCGGTCATTGCTCAGGGCGGCTCTAAGTCTGCACGTGCCAAACATGTGGCTCGAGGTAAGCTATTGCCGCGTGAACGCGTCGAGCGCTTGCTAGATGCCGGTACGCCATTTTTGGAAGTCTCACCGATGGCAGCGTATGGCATGTATGATGCCGATATCCCTGCCGCAGGCGTGATTGCTGGCATTGGTCGTGTCGCTGGTATTGACTGTATGATTGTGTGTAACGATGCCACCGTCAAAGGCGGCACTTACTACCCGATGACGGTTAAAAAACATTTACGGGCGCAAGAAATCGCGCGGGAAAACCGCTTGCCATGTATCTATTTGGTCGACTCTGGCGGCGCGAACTTACCCAACCAAGATGAAGTATTCCCAGATAAAGACCACTTTGGTCGTATCTTTTTTAACCAAGCCAATATGAGCGCCGAAGGCATACCCCAAATCGCCGTCGTCATGGGCAGCTGTACTGCAGGTGGTGCCTATGTGCCCGCCATGAGTGACGAGTCGATTATCGTCAAAGATCAAGGGACGATTTTTTTGGGTGGACCGCCGCTGGTCAAAGCTGCCACAGGTGAAGAAGTGACTGCAGAAGATTTAGGCGGTGGCGATGTGCATACCCGTCTATCAGGCGTGGTTGACCACCTTGCCCAAAACGATTTACACGCGTTATCACTGGCGCGCAACATCATCGGTAATTTAAACCAACAAAAAACACCCATCCACCACGCTACCGCGCAAAAAACCCCGCGTCCACCCAAATACGACGCCAAAGAATTGTACGGTATCATCCCAACTGACACCCGTAAGCCCTTTGATATCCGCGAAATTATCGCTCGCATTGTCGATGGCAGTGAGTTTGATGAGTTTAAAGCACGCTTTGGCACGACGCTGGTGTGTGGTTTTGCGCATATTGAAGGTATGCCAGTGGGTATTATCGCTAACAACGGTATTTTATTTAGCGAATCAGCGCAAAAAGCTACCCATTTTATCGAGCTATGCTGCAAACGTAAAATTCCGCTCGTTTTTCTGCAAAATATCACAGGCTTTATGGTGGGGCGCAAATACGAAAATGAAGGAATTGCCCGTCATGGTGCCAAAATGGTCATGGCAGTTGCCAATGCCAAAGTGCCGAAGTTTACTGTGATTGTCGGCGGCTCATTCGGCGCGGGTAACTACGGTATGTGTGGTCGTGCGTACAGTCCACGTTTCTTGTGGATGTGGCCAAATGCGCGTATCTCGGTGATGGGTGGCGAGCAAGCGGCGTCAGTATTAGCAACGGTCAAACGCAGCCAATATCATGCCAAAGGGGAGCACTGGTCAAGCGAGGACGAAGAAGCGTTCAAAGCGCCAGTGCGTCAGCAATTTGATGAGCAAGGTCATCCGTATTATGCCTCGGCTAGACTGTGGGATGATGGCGTGATTGACCCAGCCGATACCCGTCAAGTATTGGCACTCGGCTTAAGCGCGGCTTACAACGCACCGATTGAAGACACCACCTTTGGTGTATTTAGAATGTAATTTTCAGCGTGTAAAATCAGAAGTCTTGGTTATTTGTTCTATCACCATTGAGCAAGCATCAAAAACGCTTCAACTTTACCTAACAATAAAAAAGGAAAAACACGATGAAATTACCGACTTATGACAGCCTACTGTTAGACATTGACCAGCACGTAGCGACCATTACCCTCAATCGCCCAGACAAACGCAATGCCTTTAATGACGATGTGATCCGAGAACTGACCGATGTGTTTCAATTTTGCGCTGCGCAAGACGAAGTGCGTGCGGTGGTACTCACTGCCAATGGCAAAGCCTTCTGTGCCGGCGCAGACCTAAACTGGATGCGCGCGATGGCGGATTATAGCCACGATGAGAACTTAGCGGACGCTGGCAAGCTTGCGCAAATGCTAGCGACCATCTATCACTGCCCAAAACCCACCGTCGCTGCCATTCAAGGCGATGTGTATGCCGGTGGTATGGGTCTGGTTGCGGCTTGTGATATCGCCATTAGCGTAAAAAACGCCAATTTTTGCTTAAGCGAGGTCAAACTTGGCTTGATTCCTGCGACCATTAGCCCGTATGTGATTCGCGCGATGGGTGCACGAGCCGCGCATCGGTACTTCTTAACCGCTGAAATATTTGATGCCAAAGAAGCCAAAAAAATCGGTTTTATCCATGAGCGGGTAGATGAAGAAGAGTTTACACAAAGCCTTGATAACTTGGTCAAACACTTGGTTAACGCCAGCCCAAACGCCGTCAAGGTGTGTAAAAAACTGGTGCAGGATGTGGCATTTGCCGAGATTAATGAGCAGTTAATCAAAGATACCGTTGCAGGCATTGCCGATATTCGTGCATCCGCCGAGGGTAAAGAAGGCGTACAGTCATTTTTGCAAAAACGTAAACCAAGTTGGTTAAATAATTAATTGATGTGATAAAAAAAGCTAAAGGCATACCATGAAAGAACTATTTTTCCCACTTACAATGATTGTTATTTCAACTTTAGCAACACCTGCCTTTGCCAAAGACAAATTGCCAACTAATGCAGTTAATGCCATTGAACAAACCTTAACCAAATACTATGGCAATCAATATCAAAATGACTGTTTATTTTTTTCTCATGATGAAACTCATTATTGTGCCAAAGTAACGAACGCAGAAATCAAAACATTGAATGGTAAATCCCAACTTTATGTATTGGTCAATGGTGATTATGCAGAACCAGGGTTAGATGCAGGGCATGTAACCGAAGGTATTGGCGGGTTATTCATTTTTAATCAAGTCAATAACCAGTGGCAATTAGCCGCAACCCAACCCTATATTACGAATGGGGCTTACGGAAGCTCGCAACTAGGTAATTTTAAACTGGTACAAATTGCACCCGACAAATTCGGCTGGTATGGCGAATATGGCTATACTTCAACAGGTTGTACTGAAGTGAATAAACATATTTATGCCCAAGTCGGCAATCAAATCAAAGCCATTTTCATGGCTGACCCCCTTGATAGCGACTGTTCAGGCAACGGTGATGGTTGGGATTCTTATGAAAGTAAGCTTACGATTTTAAGCCAAAAATCGGCAATCAACGGTTTTTACCCCATACAAATCAGCGCTATTGAGCATGATTATCCCGATAATCATAACGTCAAAAAGGGTAAGGTCAAAAAATCAAATTACCAAATGACTTATAAACCTAGTGCGCAAAAATATATTCGATAATCGGTAAAAAGAATTTGCCAACGGATTTTACAAATAAGGGAATTATGACTATGTTTTCAAAAATCTTAATAGCCAACCGTGGTGAGATTGCTTGCCGCGTGGCAGCCACCGCCAAAAAACTGGGCGTGCGTACCGTTGCGGTATACTCAGACGCTGACCGCTTTGCCAAGCACGTTGCCGTATGTGATGAAGCCATTTATATAGGCGGTTCTGCGCCCAAAGACAGCTACCTGCGTTGGGAGCGCATCTTAGACGCTGCCAAACAAACAGGCGCACAAGCGATTCACCCAGGATATGGGTTTTTGAGTGAAAACGACGAATTTGCCCAAGCGTGCGTGGATGCGGGTTTGGTGTTCATTGGCCCCCCTGCGTCTGCCATTACCGCCATGGGGCTTAAAGCCGAGTCCAAACGCTTGATGGAAGCTGCCAATGTACCGCTCATTCCAGGGTATCATGGCACCAACCAAGACCCTGAGTTTTTGCATAGCGAGGCCGACAAAATTGGCTACCCTGTGCTGATTAAAGCCAGCTCTGGTGGCGGCGGCAAAGGGATGCGGTTAGTTGAAAAAACCGAAGACTTTATTGACGCCTTAGGCTCATGTCAACGTGAAGCCATTAGTAGCTTTGGCAATGATAGCGTATTGATTGAAAAATACGCCCTACGTCCGCGCCATATTGAAATTCAAGTCTTTGGCGACAGCCACGGCAACTATGTGTATTTATTTGAGCGTGATTGCTCAGTACAGCGCCGCCACCAAAAAGTGCTCGAAGAAGCCCCTGCCCCCGGTGTCAGCGTGGCGATGCGGGAGGCGATGGGCGCAGCGGCGATCGCGGCGGCAAAAGCGGTCAATTACGTGGGGGCGGGTACGGTTGAATTTATCGTGGAGCAACGTGAGTGTTCACCCGAAGATAAATTTGGCGGCATGAATTTCTACTTTATGGAAATGAATACCCGCCTGCAAGTAGAACACCCCGTCACTGAAGCCATTACCGGTACTGACCTTGTCGAGTGGCAACTGCGTGTTGCCAGCGGCGAGCCATTACCAAAACAACAAGCAGACTTGACCATCAATGGTCATGCGATTGAAGCACGTATCAATGCTGAAAATCCAGACAACAACTTCTTGCCTGCGACAGGTACGCTAAACGTTTACCGCACGCCAACTCACAGCGAGTTTAGTGTGTCGGATGTGCGCGTGGATGATGGGGTACGCGAAGGCGATGTCATCAGTCCTTACTATGACTCGATGATTGCCAAACTCATCGTCCATGCACCAACCCGTGAGCAAGCGCTTGCCAAACTAGACCAAGCCTTAGCAGAAACCCGTATTGTCGGTCTGCCCAACAATGTCGCTTTCTTGCGTCACTTGGTGCAATCAGATTCGTTCAAATATGCCAATCTTGACACTGCATTGATTGAACGTGAAAAAGACGTACTGTTTGGGCAGCAGCGTGGTGAGCTACCTTGGCTGGTAGCCACCGCGATTGTCAACGAGCTTGCCCAAGAAGCGCAAACCCAAAACCACGACCCCTTTAGCAAAACCGACGCATGGCGCGCGTATAGCCAGTATGAGCGTCCGTTTGATTTGGTGTATCACGATAAGCCATTGCGTGCGGTTATCAGCCAAATTCAGGGGCAAGTTCAGGAACAAGCATTCCATCTAACGATTAACACCATTGCCAAAACCGAAAAACAAGGCGCGGACGTTGTCACACCCATCTATCAAGGCGATGTTCGTTATTTGCCCAGTGCCGATGATACCTTCACGCTGTGGCTAAGTGACGGAGAAACAGCCGGCAAGCGCCAACAGATGCAGGCATGGCGATACAATGAGCAAGTATATGTGTTCTCAAATCATGCCAGTGATGTCATCACCTTGGTGGATAGCATGGCGCATGTGGGCATCGAGCCCCAAGATGGCGGCAGCCTAAAATCGCCCATGCCAGGTCAAGTGGTGGCGTTTCGGGTCAATGTGGGCGATGAAGTGAAAAAAGGTCAAGCTTTGGCAGTGATTGAAGCGATGAAAATTGAGCATACCATCAATGCCCCTAGTGATGGTACGGTGGCAGAGCTGCTGTTCAAAGCAGGGGATTTGGTATCCGATGGCGATGAGCTATTAAAACTTGATACGGGCAGCCAATCATGAACTATCCAAACTTTGTCAAAATCATCGACGTGGGCGCAAGAGACGGACTACAAAACGAAAAACAAACCGTACCCAGCGACGTCAAAATTGAGTTGATTAACGGCTTGATTGATGCAGGGGTGCGCAAGCTTGAAGCCACCAGTTTTGTGTCGCCAAAGTGGGTACCACAAATGGCAGACAATGATGCGGTATTAGATGGCATTAGCAAGCGCGATGACGTGGTCTATTCGGTGCTCACACCCAATATGAAAGGCTTTGATGCCGCCCTTGCCCACCGTGACCAATTTGCCAATTATGAAGTGGTGATTTTTGGCTCAGCGAGTGAAGCCTTTAGCCAAAAAAACATCAACTGTAGCATCGCTGAGAGTATCGAGCGTTTTGCCCCGGTGGCTGACGCCGCCAAAGCGCATGGCATCAAAGTGCGCGGTGTCATCTCTTGCACCGTGGGCTGTCCGTATGAAGGCGAGATTCACCCCGATAAAGTCGCCTATGTGACAGAAAAACTCGTTGCCATTGGCGCTGAACATATTGGCATTGCCGATACCATCGGCGTGGGCACGCCTATCAAGGTGCAAAAAGCGTTGGATGCTGCCTTGCGTTATATTGACATTGACAATATTTCTGGGCATTTTCATGACACCTATGGTCAAGCACTGAGCAATACCTTAGCGGCATTACAAATGGGTGTATGGCAATTTGATACCTCGGTGGCAGGGCTTGGCGGCTGTCCGTATGCCAAAGGCGCAACCGGCAATGTTGCCACCGAAGATGTGGTATATCTGCTACATGGCATGGGTATTGAAACGGGCATTGACCTCGACAAACTGGTCGATGTCGGACAAAAAATCAGCGCGTTTTTGGGCAGGCAAAACGGCTCAAAGGTGGCAACAGCGATTTTAAATAAACGTATTGGCTAGGATTACAGCAAAAATGGCTAATAATGCAAACTTGGAACTAGCAAAAAACACATCACAAGAAGTTGTTAAAATATTTTTTGACGAAATGTTAGATAGCTGGTTGGGTAAAATTTCTTTCGGGGTATTTAGTTCTGCGATAAGGACGCGAAATAAGCTTATTGCTGATAAATTAGTAGAGAAGTTAAAAAATTCTCAAATTAATCTTGATGATGACCTAGTTCAAAGTAATGAGTTTATAGGCTATACCCTTAAAGTGCTATCAGCTATAAATACCGCTACTAAACAAGCCAAAATAGATTATCTGTTAAATATTTATATCAATGGTCTTTCTGATAGTGAATTTTATAACAGGAGTGAGAAATATTCAGAATTAGTAGATATTATTTCTACTCTCTCTGAAGATTCCATAGTGCTTTTAATAGAAATTTATAGAGATTATATTGAACAAAATAAGGTCGAAGATAGTAATAATGCTATAAGAATTACTAATAAATTGCATATCAGTTATGAAGATTTTATATCAACCTGCTATTTATTATCAAGCAAAGGCTTGATAAAACAAGTACCTTTAGCTAGTAATAGTTTTTTTCCAGTACCCACATCATGGCTCGAAAGTATTATTCACCTACTTCAAGTAGGTGAGGATTAAAAGCGTAATTTTTCAAACTTTAATAGAAGGAACTTAACCATGAACTTAGGATTAGACTACCAATTAGGTGATGACATCAACGCTCTACGCGAAACCGTCAGAGCCTTTACTGATGCTGAAATCGCCCCACGCGCTGCCGAGCTTGACCGCACCGACCAATTCCCGATGGACTTGTGGCAAAAAATGGGTGAGCTTGGGCTGCATGGCATCACCGTACCCGAAACTTACGGCGGCGTGGACATGGGCTATGTGGCGCACATGGTCGCCATGGAAGAAATCAGCCGCGCATCAGGCTCAGTGGCGCTAAGCTATGGGGCACACTCCAACTTATGTATCAACCAAATCAAACGCAACGGCACAGAAGCCCAAAAACAAAAATACTTGCCAAAGCTCATCAGCGGTGAATTCATTGGTGCCTTAGCCATGAGTGAACCCGGTGCAGGCTCAGACGTGACCAGCATGAAACTACGTGCCGAAGACAAAGGTGGCGTATATGTATTAAACGGCTCAAAAATGTGGATTACCAATGGACCTGATGCGGACGTGATGGTGGTGTATGCCAAAACCAACCCAGAGCTTGGGGCAAAAGGCATCACCGCGTTTTTGGTAGAAAAAGGCATGAAAGGCTTTTACACCGCGCAAAAACTTGACAAACTCGGTATGCGCGGCAGTCATACAGGCGAGATGGTGTTTGACAATGTCGAAGTCCCAAGCGACAACATTTTGGGCGGTCTTAACAACGGCGTTAAAGTCTTGATGAGTGGCTTGGACTACGAGCGTGCGGTACTTGCTGCAGGTCCTATCGGGCTTATGCAAGCAGTGATGGACAACGTCATTCCCTACATCCATGACCGCAAGCAATTTGGTCAAGCCATCGGTGAATTTCAGTTAATTCAAGGTAAAGTGGCGGACATGTATACCACTTTACAGGCAGGGCGTAGCTTTCTTTACACCGTGGGCAAAAACTTGGATATGCTAGGCTCAGACCATGTGCGCCAAGTACGCAAAGACTGCGCCAGCGTGATTTTGTGGACAGCGGAAAAAGCCACTTGGATGGCAGGGGAAGGTATCCAAATCTTTGGCGGCAATGGCTATACCAACGAGTACCCACTGGGGCGTATTTGGCGGGATGCCAAGCTATATGAGATTGGCGCAGGTACTAGCGAAGTACGGCGTATGCTGATTGGTCGTGAGCTGTTCAACGAAACCGCCTAATTGATTAGCTTTGTCAGCACAAGCCCTAGCTAAAACTAGGGCTTTTTTATTAGGTTTGTAAGCATCCGCCTTCTCAACCATGTACTATGTTAAGGTTGATTGTAAAATCGCTTGGTATTGCGCTGGTTTGAGACGGGGACCGAATTGCTGAATGATTTGGCTTGCGACGCTACTGGCTAATTTGCCACAATCTGCCAACGCATGACCGTGCGATAGCGCGTATAAAAAACTGCCCGCAAAATTATCCCCTGCGCCATTGGTATCTAACACTTGGTCAACGGGTAGCGATGCCACGTCAATCAATTTTGTTTCACGTGAAACATTGTCCCTTACCGCAATGATTGACCCTGCTGCGCCATTGGTCACCACTGCCATATCGGCAACTGACAATAACGCTGCTGCCGCTTGCGAGTGACTGCTTTGGTTGGTAAATAGCTGGGCTTCATCACAGTTACAAAACACCGCATCCACGCCACCCTCTAGCATGGCATCAAGTCCTTCGCGACCAAACTTGACCACGGCAGGGTCGGCAAAACTGACCGCGATTTTAGCCCCTTTGTTTTTGGCTTGTTGTTTTAGCTGGGCAATCGCCTGTTGTACCGAGGGGGACATAGCAAGATAACCTTCAAGATACAACCAATCAGCATCATTGAGCGCATCAAATTCAATATCGGTTTCGCTGATTTCGGCTGAAGTCCCCAAATGCGTTTGCATGGTGCGCTCGCCATCTGGGGTCACCATCACCATACAACTGCCTGTGGTACCATCAGCAAATGACTTGGTAGATGTCTTGATACCTGCGGCATTTAAATCCGCCAAATAAAAACGCCCTGCATCGTCTTCGCCTACTCGGCAAGCGTAAAAAGTATCGCTACCAAGGCTTGCGGCGGCATAGATACTGTTGGCAGCCGAGCCACCGCCGGCTTGTTTGGTTGCGGTGATATTTTGCGTGGTGAGCGAGGCGATGAGGTCAGCTTGCTCACTGTGACTGGCTAGGGTCATGTTACCTTTGTTCAGGCCTGTGGCGTGAAGCTGTGCATCGGTGACGACAAATTCACTGTCAACTAACGCGTTGCCGATGGCGACGATTTTTGCCATTGTGGTTCCTTTTTAACGATTTTGGAAAAAATAGATGAGTTAAATTCAATGTGGTGTCATTGTAAATTAAAATCGTCAAAGTTAATATCTGAAAATTGGCTGACACGGGCAAATGATTGGCGCTGTGTTATCTGTGTTTTTTTGCCTTTATAAAGCAGGTTTTGACCCCATTTAACTCAAAATAAATCCGACAAAACTGCTATACTTTCTGTTTTTTACAGTTGGTTTTGCTGATAAATTCTGACAAATATTATGATGACACACAGGTAACTTCATGCCCGCAACTTCTCACGACTCTGCTTTAGATTTGACCCTGCACCCTGCTTTTACCCTACGCTCTCATGAGCGTATCGATGCGTTATCGCTTGATGTGCTAGTGAGCGAACATAACGCCACGGGGTTGATTCATTATCACCTAGCCCACCCCAGTGATGAAAATGCCTTTATGATTGGTTTTCGCACCCAGCCGATGACTGACCGCGGTGAGGCGCATATTTTGGAGCATACCAGTCTATGTGGCTCTGAAAAATATCCTGTGCGCGACCCGTTTTTTAGCATGATTAAGCGCTCGCTCAATACTTTTATGAATGCGTTTACTGCGGCAGATTGGACAGCGTATCCGTTTGCCACCCAAAACCGTCAAGATTATTTTAACTTGTTGTCGGTGTATCTAGATGCGACATTTTTCCCAAGTTTAAATCCGCTCGATTTTGCCCAAGAAGGGATTCGAGTGGAGCTTGATGATGACGGCAAACCCCAGTATAAAGGCATTGTGTTTAATGAAATGAAAGGCGCGATGAGTGGCGAGATTGACCAGTTGTATCATACGCTGGCGCGTCATTTATTCCCCACAACCACTTATCACTACAATTCTGGTGGTGAGCCTGCTGCCATTACCGAGCTGACTCATGCTGATTTGGTCAAGTTTCATCAAAGTCACTATCACCCAAGCAATGCAGTGGTGATGAGCTTTGGCAATATCCCTGTGGCAGAGACCCAAGCCCGTATCCATGAGGATGCATTGGCGGTGTCAGGCAAAGCGTTTGCTAAAGGGCAAAAACACGCCTCACGACTCGAAGAATCATTGACCGCGCCAATCAGCGTGACGGACACTTACAGTGTCGATACGGTGAAACCCAAACAAACCCATCACGTCATGGCATGGTTATTACCATCGATTTTAGACGGTAAACAGCGCCTGGCTATGCGATTACTTGAAGGCGTATTGGTTGAACATGCCGGTTCGCCGCTGCGGGCGTATCTTGATAGCCATCCGCTGGCATCTGCCCCAACGCCGCTACTGGGCTTGGATGACAGCCATTATCAGATGGTGTTTTATGCGGGTGTCCGTGGCTCCGAGCCTGAGCATGGCGATGCCATTGAGCAAGGGATTTTGGACTTACTCAAACAAGTGGCGGACCAGCCTGTGGACAGTGAAGCAATTGAAACCATTTTGCACCAAATCGAAATCGACCAACGTCATATCGGTGGCGATAGTATGCCATATGGTCTAAATTTGATGCTTGAAGGCTTTAGTACTGCTATCCACGACGGTGACCCCATGCATGTGTGGGACATCGATGAAAACCTAAACTGGCTACGTGAGCAAGTACAAAACCCTGATTTTATCGCCGATTTGATTCGCAAATTTTTGCTCGACAATCCGCATCGCGTGCGTTTGACACTCATCCCTGATGCGAGCAAATCTGAGCAACAAGCCAAGGATGAGCAAGCCAAACTTGACACCATCGCAGCGGCACTGACCGATGACACGCGTAATGCGCTCGTCACCCAAGCCAAAGCCCTTGCCGAACGCCAAGCTACGCCTGATGATGTGGATTTATTGCCCAAAGTGGGATTGGCGGATATTCCTGCCCAAATTCAATTTAAAACAGGTACAAAACGCGATATCACTTTAAGTGGTGTGCCAAGTACGTTGTATGAATATGAAGCAGGCACCAATGGTCTGTACTATTATCAAGTGATAATACCCCTAGAAGGTCATGAAGCGCTCATCAATCACCCAGATTTACCAACCTATCTGAGCTTGATTAGTGAAGTAGGCACGCGCAAACACGATGCCTTGGCATTTCAAGCGCGGCAAGCACGCCATTCAAGCGGTGTGACGGTCAGAATCAGCCAGCGCACGTCACCTGACAACCCCGAAAAAATGGATAGCTTCTTGGTGGTCGCTACCCGCTCATTGTCACGTAAATTTGAAGCGATTGAGCTGGTTAAAGAAGTGCTCAACGACACTATTTTTACTGAATATGCACGAATGGAAGAGCTACTGACCCAAAAACAAATGGGCTGGCAATCGCGCCTTGCCAATGCAGGTCATGCGTATGCCATGCAAACAGCGAGCCGTAACACCAGTAAAATCGCCCGTCTTGAATATGTACGCGGTGGTTTGCCTGCATTAAATAGCTTAACTGAATTTTTGCAGCAAGCGGAGCAAGATAGCGGTGCGTGGCAAAAGCTCGGAGAGCGCTTAGCCAATTTACATAGCTACATCAAAGCCCTGCCAAAACAAGCACTTATCATCGCCGAAGCAGAGATATTACCGACGCTGCAGCAAGCAATTAGCGAGAGCTGGCAAGCGCCTGTTGACGAGCCTACCGCTACTTTAATCGAATCGCCCATTACCACTGACGGTAGCGATATCGCGTGGCTTGCGCAAACCAATGTATTTCATCATGCGCTTGTCTTTGCTGCCGTACCGACCAACCATCCCGATGCCCCTGCCTTGATGGTGCTCTCAAGCGTGCTACGCAACAACTATCTGCATCGTACCATTCGTGAGCAAGGCGGCGCGTATGGCGGCGGCGCGAGCTATGATAGCAATGCTTGCTCTTTCAAGTTTTATAGCTACCGTGACCCACGAGACCAAGCCACGTTTGATGACTTCTTGGGTAGTATTGATTGGTTACTCGCGCAAACTACAGGCGAAAAAACCGATGCTTGGATTGAAGAAGCGATTTTAGGATTGATGGCAGGCATGGATAAGCCCGCAAGTCCCGCGGGTGAAGCGGTTAAGGCGCTGTTTGCTGAGTTACATGGTCGCGGCAAAGACTGGCAACAAGCGATGCGTGCCAAAATCTTGGCGGTAACTTTGGAAGACTTACAGCGGGTGACAACCACCTACCTCAAAGACAAGCCTTACACACGCGCAAGCCTTGCGCCGTTTGATAAAGCTGAACTCATGCAAAAAATGGGGTTTAAAGTGGAAAAGGTGATTTAATAATTTAAGTAGTGATACCATGTTAAATGATAATATCGTTGTAGGTCGTGTTATGCTGTCGCTAACATGACCTACAACGATATATTTAATTTTGTTTTATTACTTAATTATGGACAATTAGGCTAGGTAATTCTCGCCTAGTTTATTTTATATACACTCGATTAAATTCATCAATCAAAACAGGCAATGCTTGTTGGTAATAATGTAACCAAGCCTGTTTAGCAGTGCTACCCCCATAATTGTTAATAAAACCATCACATAGCGATTTTTCAATTAACGGTTCATTGCTAAAATTCTGGTCAAGGCGATTAACTGCGGTAATGACTTCAAGTGTAGCCAATGCCTTTTTATCCAATTTTTCAAAATTATCTTGCCATTGATGCGTTTGAGCCAAATCGCTTTGTATCGTTGGAAAAATTGCTAATAAATTATCTTTTACAAACTGAACTTTATCAGCATAATCAGATGAAATTTTAGAGCAGCGGTGATAAAAATAGCCTGTGGCAGATACCGCAAAATTGGATAAAATAATTTGTTGGTCTAAAGAAGCAACTTGTGATTTATCAATCGGTTTTTCAAAATATGAATTGACAAGAATTTTTTCAATGTCAGAATTTTTTGTCTCTGCATGACATGTCAAACCCATAAACAACATAAGTGCTAATATTAATTTTTTCAAATTTCTTTTGCTCAAGATGCGTTCAATGTTGAAAAACAAACCATACTTGAGGAAAAGGAAACACTAAACGCTAAACTTTTCGATCTAGCTAAGGAAGTCGGAAAAGTTGAGTTATTGACCGCCAAACTAGCACAAGCAGAAAAAGAAAACAGCGAACTAAAACGCATGATCGAGAACGCCAAAGACGAGGCTGAGGCTAAAAAACCGACTTCACGCAAACAAAAACAACTACCCTTAGACGACCAAAAATAACCATAGAACGCAAAAAAAACCGCCTAAAAGCGGCGGTTTTCCATGAATATAAACATTCAGCTATTAGTCGGATTTTCCTGTTCCGTTACACTCAGGACATTCAACCTTGTTAGTACCCCCACAAGCTGGACAACCGCTTGGATGTCTATCCTCACCGTACTCTAAGGGGCATTCCACTACGCCTTTTCCGTTGCACTCATAACATTTAGCCATAATATATCCTTTAACTTGTAATTTTATTTAACGATAACTTTAAACTTTTCTAACGCCATCCACTCTCCAAGTGTAAGTCGGTTCAGAACTTTTTGCTTCATTAAGAGCAATGCTTTTGGCTTCTGCCTCTGATGAGGCATTTATATTTGAAATCCATTTAGTGCCACCGCTACCACCAGTAGGTTTTTGGAAATGTAGTAAAACAGAATATCTATTCATAATTTAACTCCTTATGTTACTTTTTCTTCATACTTTGTTCGTGTAAATCAGCACTTCTATCTGCTATAGCTGGTAGAATTTCAGCAAAGGTGAATCTGCCAATATTGAATAGTGATTTGCCAACAAGTTTAACGCTGGCTACAGTAGTTTCACCTGCACCATTTGCTTGCTTAATATCATCTATCGCCTCACCAAACGAATAATACTTACCATCTTTATATTTTTCCCTAGAGTTTTTAGCACTATCTCTCATATCTTGAATTCGTGCTTTTTTTTCATCATCACTCAAATCTTTGAATGGTGTTTTTTCACCTTCTGACATAAATTTCCTCCTATTGAAACACTAAAAATGTTTGTTTACTTTATCATAATTACTAGACAAGTTATGTCTAATTAAAAAATAGGTGGTGGTTTGAAAAGTATGTTATTTAAAAACTTATAATATCAATTGATCTCTGAAAGCTTTGATTTACTAACTTTTAGCATATTCATGTTTTAGTCAGCATACTTTTCAAACCACTACCATTTTTTCATGATTAACATCACTTAATTCTAAACCACCACCAATTCAATGTTACCCAGTCCGTCAATTTGCGCCAGTATGCTATCGCCTTTCACCACCGCACCCACGCCCGCTGGCGTCCCTGTAAAAATCAAATCCCCTGCTTTGAGCTCAAAAAACTCGGATAAATTGGCAATGGTCTCTGCCACATTCCAAATTAACTGATTGATATTGCCTTGTTGTTTAGGCTCCCCATTCACCGCCAGTGAAATATTTGCTTGTTGTATCTTAGCAACGCTAGCAACGGGATAAATTTCGCCAATGGGTGCCGAATAGTCAAACGCCTTGCCAATCTCCCACGGACGACCGTTTTGCTTCATGGTGTTTTGCAAGTCACGGCGCGTCATATCGAGCCCCACGGCATAGCCAAAAATCAAGTTATGAGCCTGTGCTACACTCACATTGGCGCCCGCTTTGCCAATCGCAACCACCAATTCTACTTCATAATGTAGCGCTTGCGTTTTAGTCGGATAAGGCAACTGGGCAACGCTATCGGGTCGAACCGCAATAATCGACTCGCTGTCACCGGCTTTACAAAAGAAAAATGGCGGTTCACGGTCAGGGTCACTACCCATCTCTCGGGCGTGGTCGGCATAGTTGCGCCCCACGCAATATACGCGGCGGACAGGAAAGGTTTGCTCAGATTGATGGATGGGCAGTGCCACCACTTGGCTGGGCGGAAAAATATAGGTCATGGTTATATGTCTTTTTGGTCGTTTGGCTTTAAGTCAATGGCTTCGGTTTGGCTTTCAGTGATGGTTTGCCCCGTTTGTGAATTGAAGCTAGTTTCATTGGTTTGTTGTGAATGAAATGGTAGCCATGCTTGTAAGAAATTTTCATGACGCAAGTTGTCATCTTCATTTCTTAAGCTTTGTAAATAGTCTCGGGTCGAAAGCTCCCATTGCTCACTTTGCTCCGCTGAAAATTGTCCCGTCAATCGTTGGTAGCGCAAAAAAATCAGCCAAGTATTGAGCACATCGCTCTCGCAATAAGTGGTGAGCTTATCCCACTCGTCAGCCTGCGCCATCGGTACCACATCATAGCCGTCAATGTCTTGTTTACCGGCAAAGCCGCATAAGGATGCGACGACATCGAGTTTTTGCGACGTGCTATTCATGGCAAGCTTCACCATCAAATCGGTATGACGGTCATGATAGCGGTTGATATAGTTGTTGTATCTCATCTCACCGGTTTGGCTAAACAGCTTGGGCGCAGTCAAGCCATGCTGTAACGCCCGATACACCATGACAGGTATATCAAAGCCCTTGCCATTCCAGCTCACCAACAACGGATTTTTTTCGATGGCATTAAAAAAGGTTTGAATCATTTGCGCTTCGCTATGGTCAGCCAGCGACAGCGATTTGAGGGTCATTTTGCCACCCGCCACCCACAACACCGAAAGACAAGCGATTTGGTGCAAAGGCAGTGGCATAAAAGGATGCCCAACATCTTGCTCACGCAGTGCCATAAGCTTGGTCATGGCATCGTTATCCGATAACCCAGCTAACTCAGGGTATAGCCGCTTGCCTGTGGCAACATCGGGTATGGTTTCGATATCAAATACTAAAATCGGCGCTGGCGTAGCCATAATACCTCCTTGTTAATTTCTGCTTTATGTTATTGGGTATTAAGCGTCATCTTTAACACCGAATAAGCCGGTTGATAGATAACGATCGCCACGGTCACAGACGATAAATGCAATCACCGCATTTGGGTTCTCTTTAGCGATTTGGTACGCTGCCCACGCCGCACCACCGGATGATACCCCCGCAAAAATCCCTTCTTCGCGGGCAAGCTTACGCATAAACACTTCCGCATCGTGCTGCTCGATGTCTATCACCCTATCCACCAAACTTGGCTCAAAAATCTTTGGCAAATAGGCGGCTGGCCATCGGCGAATCCCTGCGATATTAGCGCCTTCAGCAGGTTGTAAACCGATAATTTGCACGTTTGGGTTTTGTTCTTTTAGGTATTTCGACACGCCCATGATGGTGCCTGTGGTCCCCATTGAGCTAATAAAATGGGTAATCGTGCCATTTGTTTGCTGCCAAATCTCAGGACCTGTGGTCAGATAATGCGCTTGTTTGTTGTCAGGGTTGTTAAACTGATCGAGTACGATGCCTTTGCCTTCTGCCTGCATTTGCTGGGCAAGGTCGCGTGCCGACTCCATGTTATCGACTTCAATCAATGTCGCCCCATACGCTGCCATCGCGTCTTTACGCTCTTGGGTAGAGTTGCTAGGCATAATCAGCGTCATCGCATAGCCGCGCATTGCCGCGACCATGGCAAGGGCGATGCCTGTATTACCGCTGGTAGCCTCAATGATGGTGTCGCCTGGCTTGATAGTGCCACGCAGTTCCGCTTGATAAAACATATTGTAGGCAGGGCGGTCTTTCACTGAGCCCGCTGGATTGTTGCCTTCAAGTTTGGCAAGCAGGGTGGCTGTGCCTTGGTCGGTTTGCGGTGCAAATCGCGCTAGCTTGACCAGTGGGGTATGTCCAATGCAGTCATTGAGCGTGCTGGTTTCAGTGATGAAATTATTATGGGTCATAAGACAACCTTAGTTTTTGGCCATGAACTTTTGATAATACGAGTTTTGAGTAGACGCATTTAGTCTAGCTTATAGATTAGCTAGCGTTGATTAGTTTTTTTAACAGTAAATTTTTTGGATTGCGCGCGTAGTTTAGCAAAATTCGTATCACCCGTCAGTGGCGAATCATGATTATTGTGCCAGTCATTTTTCAACCGCTACCCCATCTGATTTTATCTCGATTTTTTGCTAAGGTATACACTTGTCAAAAATTTACTTGCGACAAAAACCCCAGCGACACAAGCAAAATTGGCTAAAATCCTATAAAATGAAACGCTATACCCCAAAACCCTGATAAAAAATCTGATGCCTAAATTAGGCTGATGCAAGGCTAGCAATGTGAGCAAACGATTTCACTTGGATTTCTCCACCGCTTATGGACAGTTGATACTGTTGGTGTTTTTGCCGATTAGCGTACTCGCCTTGACGGGTGGTTTTTTGGTGTTATCGGATACCAGCCGTGCTGCGCGTACCATTCAGCAATCAACCGCCGATAATTTGCTGCTGACTCTGCAGCCTGTCGCCGCTTCTATGCAGGCGAATCTGCTTAAAATCAACCAAGCGCTATCTGCAACTAGCACTCAGCCTAATAGCAATAATGGCTCAAATAAAGACAGCGCAAATAAAGCTGAGCTGTCGCCCAAAGAATTGGCGACACTGCAAGACAATGTGAAATTTGCCCTACAAAATGCCATCAACAACAAACACTTGCAAGGCGTAGCGATTGTCAACGAACAAAGTAAAGTGTTGGTCAGTTTTGGGGATTTGTCACAACAGCCCAATCCGCGCTTGTTGCCTTTTTTGGGACGCCACCTTGAGGCGCAAAGCAATACGCAGCAAACTTATTTGCTGACACAGCTCAACGCCCAATCCAACAGCCTGTTTAATAGCAAGGGTAGTAGTTTATTTGGTCGAAAATTGGTACTAAGCCCGCCCGCCAATGCGACTGCCCCACTACCGACCTTGTGGCTTATTGTCAATATTGATAATGAGCCGCTACAAGTGGCTCGCTATCAAGTGATGTTAGCGTTAGCGATTACCGGACTCTTTACCATTTTGCTGCTGCTATTGACCACCCATATATATGCTAGACGCTGGATTGCGCCGATTTATGAGATGCGGTTACATTTGCAGCGCACCAACGCCAACAACCTGTATAAACCGATGACCATCAACGCCAGCGGTGAAATCAACCAACTGCAACAGGATTTGGTCAAGACCTTAAGACGTCTGCACAAAAGTTTCCAAGAACTCAAAAATCACGCCGAACAGACCGAAGATGATTTGCGATTGGCTTTTGACGAGATGGAAATGCAGAACATCTCTATTCGCAATGCGCGTGATGCCGCGGTTTCAGCCAGTCAAACCAAATCGGCATTTTTAGCCAATATCAGTCACGAATTACGCACCCCACTTAACAGTATTGATGGCTTTATCAACCTATTATCCCGTCATGGCGGCTTAAACGCCGAGCAAGACTTGTACGTGCAAACGATTCGTAAGTCTTCTGCGCACCTATTAGCCCTGGTCAATGACGTACTTGATTTTTCTAAGATTGAAGCCGGTAAATTGGTACTAGATAGTCATGAATTTGACCTGTATGCCAGTATCTACGATGTGGTGGATATGCTATCGCCACTGGCGGCAGAGAAAGATTTACGGCTGGCGGTGTTCTTCTATGACGATGTGCCGCATTATCTGATAGGGGATGCATTACGTACCAAGCAAGTGTTGACCAATCTTGTCAATAACGCCATCAAATTTACCGATGATGGCGAGGTCATTGTGCGCGTCAGTCTGGATGATGACATCGATGATTTAATTCATATCAGTGTGCAAGACACAGGGCGCGGGATTTCGCCTGAGCATCAAAAAGTGCTGTTCCAAAGTTTTTCGCAAGGCGATCCTTCGATTACTCGCCAGTACGGCGGTACGGGGCTGGGGTTGGTGATTTCAAAACAGCTTACCTATCTGATGGGCGGCAATATCGGTTTTTATGACAACGCCACTGAGCAAGCGGGTGATGCGAGCCAATCGCACAAAATCAAAGGCACGACGTTTTGGTTTACTTTGCCGATGAGCATCAGTAACCAAGAGCAGCAGCGGCTGCTTATCCATGACCCCATCTGGCAGTTACCTGCCATTGTCCCGCCAAAAACTGATGCCGGTTATGTGGCGGCTGATGCTATCGCTGCGGTAAATATTTTGGTTTGGATTGACCATCCTGCAAGCTTACAAGTGTTAAAAGGCTCGCTGCGTGAATTGCCGATTGCCATTACTACCGCAAGCACGCTAGCAAGCCTACTTGAATCGCTCAAAGAAACAGGCAATCATTGGGATTGGGTCATCGTGGACAATGGCACCACTGAGGATACCACGTCGCTGCTCAAACAAGTACGCTTACATTATGCCGGTAAATTGCTACTATTTGGCTATCAAGTCAATCTTGAGCCAGAATTGTTATCGCGTTACCAAGCACAAGCCTTATATCAGCCGCTCGATCGTCGCCAACTTTATCAGCTGCTCGATAGCAATTCTGCCAGCAGCCAAGAGCCCACACTGCCGCAGTGGCATGGCTTTACTGTGCTTGCCGTGGATGACCATCTGCCCAATTTGTTGGTACTAGAAGCGTTATTGGCTGAGCTGAGCATTAATGTGGTGACGGTTAATAGTGGGTTTGACGCCATTGAATACATCACCACCCACCAGTCACAAAGCGATACCGCCGTGGATTTGATTTTTATGGACATTCAAATGCCAAGAATGTCAGGCAGTGAAGCCGCCATCCAAATCCGTAAGGTTGAAACGCAAGCAGGACATCAACATATTCCGATTATTGCCCTGACCGCGCATAGTCTATCGGATGAACGCGATAAATTATTGGCGTCTGGGATTGATGACTATGTGGGCAAGCCAATCAGTCAAGCCCAGTTATTGCAAATCCTGCAACGCTGGTTGGGTAAACACAGCACGTCCGTGTCCGCTGATGTGGCTTCTGACAAATCTGCTATCAACTCACCTAGCTCGGCGCGGTCGATAGCGTCTATAGCGTCTGGGGCAAATCACCCGCGTACTGCACCTGCAACCCCCAAAGAGAGTGCCGTATTTGCTCATACGCCATTAGCCGCCTCAGCGACTAACACCGATGACAACGCTAATCTACCAAGCATACCATCAGCAAGCCTACCATCGGTCAGCAGTCAGCATAGCGCTGAGTCACTAGCAAGTCTTGCGGTCATTGATTGGGATGATGCGGTGATGCGGGTAGCAGGCAAGCCTGATTTGGCAGCCAACTTAATTACCCTGCTGATTGAATCAATTGAGCAGGAAAAAAGTGACTTGCAGCAGGCTTGGCAGCGCCACGACAGGCAAGCCTTGTCCCACGCGGCGCATCGCATTTTAGGAGCGAGTCGTTATACGGGCGTACCACAGCTCCGCCAAGCCAGTCAAAATCTTGAAGACAAGTGCTTGCTAAATATCAACAATAGCTCGCCTGCGCAATTTGCCATTTTGGCACCTTATTATGAGCAAATGCTACAAGCGCTCGATAACTTGGCACAGGCTGATTTGAGCCAATTCCCTGCACTCAAATATGCCCAGCTCAAAGAAAACGACATGACTTGGAAGATGATTTGATGCCCATCACCATAATGCCTCCTAGGTTTGGCATACTTGCCATTTCACGTTACCTTTCTTAAACGTATCGTCTGATATCGCCTCTTGTGCCAAACCAACAAAATCAGTAAAGTGAGATTAATGATTGCAAATCTTCGCGTTTCGCAACATTTTTTTTAAGTGTATTGGGTTGGTCAAATTTTAAGGATGCGTATGTCGGTTTTGTCGGTATCAAAAATATTGCCGGGTGTAGGGTTTTTGCCATTTTCTAAGCGTGTTACTGCTTTGTCTTTAGCGCAGCGTATCAACGCTGCAAACGATAACCTTGCGCCCGATGTGCGGTTGGAACTTAGCGGTGATGATAGCGTCATTGTTTGGCTGACACGGATCGACAAGCGCAATGCGTTAAGTTTTGCGTTGATGGATAAACTCATTGATTTAGCCCACCTGCTCGCCACTTGGACGGACGTGCGGGCGGTGATTTTGGCAGGTGAAGGTAAAAGCTTTTCTACCGGCATTGATTTGGCGGATTTAAACAACCCAAAAAACCTAACACAGGTCGCTTGGGAGCTTATCAAACCGTTTCAAAGTAAATTTCAAAAAGTGTGCCTTGTGTGGCGAGAATTGCCGATGCCTGTCATCAGTGTATTGCACGGACATTGCCTTGGCGCAGGGCTACAGTTGGCACTAGCGACCGATATCCGTATCGCCACAGCGGATTGCCAATTTGCCATTATGGAAGCCAAATGGGGACTGGTAGCGGATATGGGATTGACCCGGTCTGCGATGGGGGTGCTACGCGCCGATATCGTCAAGGAATTAGCGATGACGGCACGGATTTTTGATGGGCAGCAAGCCTGTGACTACGGTGTGGTCAGCCATCTAAGCGACACACCGATGGCAGTTGCCAAAACTTTGGTCGCAGAATTAAGCAGTCGCTCCCCCGATGCCGTCCTGGCGAGCAAACGCATCATCAATGCCATGTATCACACGCCTGCAACAACCTTGTATCAAGAAAAACTGTGGCAAATTAAATTACTGCTAGGACAAAACCGCAAACTTGCCGTCAAAAAAGCCAAGGATGAAACCGTCAAATTTATTGGGCGTCAATTTAACTAATTTAACCCATGGCTTAATTGACCTTGGTGAGTGCCATCATGCTAAGACCCCTGTTCAAACGTCGTCTTATTTTTTTAGCCAGCCTGTTTTTGCTAGGTATGGCGATTTTGTTTTTTATCGCCTGGTGGGGTCGTCTGCCTGCCAACACGGGTAAATCCAGCACCTATCAGACTGCCGTCATTACCAAAGACCATCAAAAAACAGTGGCAACCGATATGCCACCGGATGAGCCCTCCAGCCGTTTTCGCCAATTTGGCTCGCAAAGCATGGCCGATGGCATCGCGGAATTGGTTAAAAGCAATCCACAAAAAACGGGCGTTTATCCCTTGCCAGATGGCATGGATGCGTTTGCCGCACGTATGCTGCTGATTAGCACCGCAGAAAAAACGCTAGATGTGCAGTATTATATTTGGAATAACGACATCACTGGCAATCTGATGTTCCAAGCCATCAAAGAAGCGGCAGAGCGCGGTGTGCGTGTGCGATTATTGATAGATGACAACAATACCCGTGGTCTCGACCCAACACTGTGGGTACTCAATGAACACCCCAATATTGAAGTAAGATTGATGAACCCCAACCGTTTTCGCTCGTGGCGCTGGCTAGGGTTTGTGGGCAATTTTGAGCGGCTCAATCATCGTATGCACAATAAATCCATCACCGCTGATAGCCAAATCACCATCACAGGCGGGCGCAATATCGGGGATGAGTATTTTTCTTTAAACCAAGAGATGGTATTTTCTGACCTAGATGTGCTGATGGTTGGGCATATTGTGCCGCAGATGTCACAAGCGTTTGACCAATATTGGAACCATAAACTGGCTTTTCCTATCACCGATTTGGTCGAAAAACCTGAGCCATCCGCCCTGAACCAAGTGTTTACCCCAAAAACCCAAAAAGCTGATAAACCTGCGTCGCAACAACTCGACCCTGTGCTAAAGCTGAAAAACGACTATCTAAAGCGCTTGGTGGCAATCGATTTTGTCAACCAAATCAAACAACAAAAATTGCCGCTCTACTGGGCAAGCGTCCAGCTATTGACGGACAATCCTGACAAACTAAGCAACGAAGCCAACACCCAAGGATTAAATATCAACCAAAGCTTAGGTAAAATCAGCCGTGAACTCAATTTAATCTCTGCCTATTTTGTCCCCACGCAGCAAGGCAAAGACTATTTTATCAACCTTGCAAAAAAAGGCGTAGCGGTGAATATTTTGACCAATGCCATGAGCGCCACCGATGTCAAGCTTGTGCATTCTGGCTATGCCAAACACCGCAAAGACTTACTCAAAGCTGGGGTCAAGCTATATGAACTAAAGCCCAATGCCATCAAAGACAATCTGCGTGATTCATACTTGACGGGAAGCTCTGCAACCAGCTTACATGCCAAAACATTTGAAAGCGATGGTGAAAAGGTGTATATCGGCTCGTTCAACTTTGATCCGCGTTCAGCCTTGACCAATACCGAACTTGGCGTTGCCATCGCCCACCCTGTCCTTGCCAACAAAATCCGCAATGAATTTTTGCAAGCCTTGCCAACAACTAGCTACACCTTGTCGCTCAAAGATGACAAAATTCAGTGGTCAACGCTCGAGAACGGTCAAATCGTCACGTATGATGAAGAACCACAAACCAAGGCTTGGCAGCGTACCCTAGTATGGATGCTATCGCACCTACCGCTTGAAAAATTTTTGTAAGCTGTATTTATAAGCTGTCATTGTTATGAACGACAGCGTTAGCCAATACGCTTAGCGCAACTGGCTATCTTTACTACCACGGCGATTAAACAGCTCAACTTTTTGCTGATGCTGTTCTAGCGATTGTTGACAACGCACGCACAAGTGCACCCCTGGCATCGCAAGACGCCGTGCTTCGGGGATTGGGGCATCGCACTCCTCGCAATGCGTTAGGCTCTCGCCCTGTGGCAATGCCCGTTTTGCCCGTGCAATCGCATCATTAATAGTCGCTTCAATTTGCTCGTTTTCTGCGCCATCCGCAGCCCAACCACTTGCCATATTTTTCCTTAGATTTTAATAGGTTAATCATAATATGGTAGTGATTTTGTCAAATTTCAATAGCGTATTAAAGCCGTTATCGCGCCATTTTATCAGCCGTTGCCGTAAAACCACCGACTTTAGGCGGTGGATATAAGGCAACTCATACACTATAACGCTTGCATAAATTTTGCTAAAATAATTTGCATGAAAACACTCAAGCTACGCATACGAGACAAACATATAGCAAAGCTTAACCGCCTAAGCGGTGCGGTCAATTTCGTGTGGAATTATGTCAATGACTTGAGTTACAAACACCTAAAAAAGACTGGTAAATTCTTTAGTGCTTACGACCTAAACGACTACACCAAAGGTAGCGGTGAACTACTTGGCTTACACAGTCAGACTATTCAGGCAATCAATGAAACCCATGCCAAAGCTAGAAAACAATCCAAAAAAGCTAA
Organism: Enhydrobacter sp. 8BJ; assembly: GCA_902506225.1. Lineage (GTDB taxonomy): Bacteria > Pseudomonadota > Gammaproteobacteria > Pseudomonadales > Moraxellaceae > Faucicola. Next base: position 36,717 of record LR733345.1, read on the forward strand.
ATTGTCATGGCGAACCAACAACCCAAAATCAAAGCGTAAAAGCTTGGGTTGGCTACCATTTAAACAATCCGCCATTAAGCATATTGCCACACACCAAACAGGCAACGGTTTATTAAAAAGCAAGGGCTTAAAATCTACCTTACAACTATCTTTAGCCAAAGGACAAAAGCTGGTCATCGACCTATGGGACAGCTACAACCTTAGCCTATATCAAATTAACACACTAGAAATCGTCCAAGACAGCCGTAACCGTTGGTATGCTTGTATCACCGTCAAAGACTACCCTAAAACACAATGCGGAACGGGTAGCGTAGGCGTTGACTTAGGCTTAAAAGACAGTGCTACCACCTCAAATGGCAATAAATTACAAATCAAACAAACGCTCAACTATGCCAAAGATTTAGCCACCGCCCAACGTGCCAAAAACAAACAGCGTGTCAAAGCGATCCATGCCAAAATCAAACATACACGCCAAGACCTCATCCATAAATTCACCACCCAATTAGTTAAAGATAATGCGCTAATCGTGGTCGGTGATATTCAGAGTAATCAATTTAATAGTAAAAAAGGCAAACTCGCCAAATCGGTTTACGATGCAGGTTGGTTTGAACTCAAGCGACAACTGAACTACAAATGCGAGAACGCAGGTTGTCGTTTTGAAATCGTGAATGAGAAATACACTACCCAAACTTGCTCGTGTTGCGGTCAATTTGACCGCAATAGTCCGAAAGGTAGAGCAGGCTTGCGAATAAGAGAATGGACTTGTGCGAAGTGTGGCACATGGCATGATAGAGATATCAATGCCAGTAAGAACATTCTTGCGGTCGGGCTTGACCGTCTTGTAGAAGGAATCCCCTCACTTTAGGGAGGGGAGGAAGTCAATGTGGCTGTAAATCAATCACCTGACCTTTGATACCTGCCGCTTCATCAGTCATCAAGGCAACATACGCACTCATCAAGTCTTCGGGGGCAAGCAAGGTGTTGGGGTTTTCGCTCGGATAGGCAGCAGCCCGCATTTGGGTACGTGTGGCACCGGGATTGATGCAGTTAAAGCGCAGTGTGGTGGTTTTTTGGGTTTCTTGGGTGAAAATATCGCTCATCCCTTCTACCGCCAATTTTGACAGCGCATACGCCCCCCAAAACGCGCGTGGACGGCTGCCGACACTGCTAGATGTAAATACCACTGAGCCACTTTGCGCAGATTTGAGTAGCGGTAACAAAGCTTGGGTAAGGGTAAAGGTGGCATTAAAATTGACTTTCATCACTTGCTCAAAAATAATCGGGTCATACATCTCAAGTGGGGTCAATACACCGAGCAACCCTGCATTGTGTAAAACACCGTCCAAATGCCCGACTTCACGCTCAATCAAAATCGCCAATTGCTGCATTTCTGTGTAGCTTGCGCTCTCTAGATTCATCGGCAACAACGCAGGCTGTGCACCGCCTTCTGCTTCAATTAGGTCATACACGGCTTCAAGCTTGCTCGCGGTTTTGCCAAGTAGTAGCACAGTCGCGCCATATTTTGCATAGCTTAGCGCGGCTGCTTTGCCGATGCCATCACCTGCCCCTGTGACCAAAATATTTTTACCTTTTAGACAATCGGCAGGTGGGATAAAGTTACGGATATCATCATGCGTTGCTAAAGTCATAGTTTCCTCAAAATTTTTCTCAAAAGCTTGCTAAAAAATTCCCTAAAAATCGGGCAAATTGTTAACACCTTGTCTATGCATCAAGCGCCTAGTCGCTTGTTCAAGTGTCCGCTCAAGCATCCGTCCAATCGCCAAGCAAAGCGGTCAATTCAGCGACACTATGGATTATGTTATCTGCGCCCCAACTGCCCAAATCCGCTTGGTCTTCAGGGGGAATGTAGCCATAAGCTGCCAAAATCGTGCGCATGTTCGCCGCATTGCCGGCTTGAATGTCACGAATATGATCACCGACATACACACAATTTTCAGGCTGTAGCTGACGCCCAAGTTGTTCATTCAACCGCGCTACTGCCAAATACATGGGCTCTGGGTCAGGTTTGGTGTGTTTGACATCATCAGGGCATACCAGTACAGCACAGCGCTCAGTTAGCTGAAGTTTCTCTAATAAATTTTCCGCCAAATAACGCGGCTTATTGGTGACAATGCCCCATACAATACCACGTGATTCCAAGTTTTTTAGCAGCGAATCAAGCCCATCAAACAAGCGGCTATCGACACAGATATCGGCCTCATAGGTGTCCAAAAACTCTTGCCGATAAGCCAGCAAGGTTGGGTCATCCTCAGTCACATTGGCAAGCTTGCCAAACATCAGCTTGACCATCGCTCTGGCGCCTGCAGAAACCTGCTCACGAATGGCGGTATCACTGGGTGCTGGGTGCTGATGTTTGGCGCACATCACCTTAATAATGCGGATAAAATCAGGCGCTGTATCAATCAAGGTACCGTCAAGGTCAAACAATACGGCTTGGCATTTTTCAGTCATTTTTTGCTCAAATCAACAATTAATATTTAAATAAAGCCAACTACTGAGGCTTATATACCGCCATCATGTAGTTAACGTCAACATTTTGTGCCAGCCAATAGTGCTTGATAAGGGGATTGTAATGTAAACCAATTAAATCTTGACGTTTGCAGCCTGCACGCTGGGCAAAACGATCTAGCTCGGCTGGGGTGATGAATTTTTCATAATCATGTGTGCCGCGTGGCAACAAGCGCAAGATATATTCAGCGCCAATCACCGCAAACAGGTAGGATTTTGGGTTGCGATTGATGGTCGATAGTACCAATACGCCATTGGGTTTGAGCAGGGTAAAACAAGCATTGATAATGGACTGCGGGTCTGGCACGTGCTCGAGCATTTCCATACACGTCACCACATCAAACTCACCAGCGTGCGCTTTGGCAAAATCTTCTACAGCAACACAAGCAAAATCAATCGCTTGGTTGGTCTGCGTAGCATGGATTTGTGCTGCCTTGATATTGGCTTCTCCCAAATCAATACCCGTCACCGTGGCGCCGCGCACTGCCATGCTATGCGACAAAATACCACCACCACAGCCGACATCTAACACTTTTTTGCCTGTTAAGCCTGATTGCTGGCGGGCGATGGTTTGCTGTTCAATCCAGTTTAAGCGTAGCGGATTGATTTGGTGCAAGGTGGCAAACGCACCTGTTCTGTCCCACCATTCATTGGCAAGGTCGGTAAATTTTTGTACTTCTTGTAAGTCGACGTTTTGCTGTAGGTTCGGTTGTGTCATGATGATAGTTCCGTTTGATTTTTACTTCGCTATTTTTTTAATTTGATACTTTTTACTTTAATAGCGATACTTCTTACTTTAATAGCATGTTATCGCGTTTTTTGAAATACAGTGGATTGCTAACCACAATTGCCATCAAAAATAGCCTTATTCTAACAGTTTTTAGCCCATGCGCTGTAGAATTTATGTGGCGGATTGATAGCGTAAAATTGTAGGATAAATTTGTGGGGTAAAATAGCTTATTGCTGCATAAACCCATAACTGTCCAACTTTAAATATGACTGATAAATTAAACTTAAAAAAACATAATTTTTAATTTAGAAAATTTAACTAACATATTGCTTATGTTTTTCGCCAGTGTAGTTTTTTTTAGTTTACAAAGTATTACACTTAGGCAGCTCCTTAATTTATGATAGTATAACGCGCAGGTATTTTCGTATTTTGAGCCCTGCTAGCAAGCGATTTTCTATAAGATACTATAAGATATGAGCCGTGCTAGACCCTATGATTTGACTGTTAATGAGGCAACCATGAAAAAATTAGCAATGACCGCAATCGCCGCCGCTATCGGCTTGACCAGTTTATCAACCCAAGCTGCAGATTTTGTAGCGGGTAAAGACTATAAGGTGCTGGCAAACCCAGAAAAAATTGAAGGCAATAAAATCATTGTTCGCGAATTTTTTTGGTATGGTTGCCCACACTGCTATACATTAGAACCTTACATGGCACAGTGGGCAAAAAAATTGCCAGCTGATGTGGTGTTTATGCAGACGCCAGCTGCGATGAACCCTGTGTGGGAACAAAATGCGCGCGGTTTTTATGCCGCACAGTTGTTAGGTTATCAAGGCAAAACCCACCAAGCGATGTTTGACGCGATTCAAAAAGACCGCCAAAAATTGTTTGACCAAGCCTCTATCGGTCAATGGTACGCATCAAAAGGCGTGGATATCAATAAATTTAACAGCTTGTACAATTCTTTTGCAGTAAATACCCGTATCGCACGTTCAAAAGATGCGGCGCAGCGCTTCCAACTATCAGGGGTACCTGCGGTTGTCGTTGATGGCAAATACGTTGTTGAGGGTGAGGATGGTAAAGTGCCACAAGTGGTTAACTATCTTATCAATAAAGCCCGTGCTGAGCGTGGTGGTAAATAATCCGCCAGCCATTTGCTGAGGATTAATAGTTTTAGCCTAGATGGTTTTAGCTTAAATAGTAAAAAAGCCGTTACAATGAATTAGCATTGAAACGGCTTTTTTTATAGGAGCGGCTTTTTTATGGTAGTTAATAAAACCTAGTGGTCGGCTGGCGTGCCGCCTTGTGCCACAATCCAATTTTCTAGCTGTTTGGTTTTTTCATCCAATAGCATTTTATCACCGCTGGCTTCAACATTGAGACGAATCAGTGGCTCTGTGTTAGAAGCGCGGACGTTAAAGCGCCAGCGTGGAAAATTGACTGACAAGCCATCGAGTTTATCAAGGGTCGCCGTTTGGCTATCAAATTGTTGGTAGCTATCTTCAAGTTTTGCCAACACCGCAGGCGCAGTGATACCGTCTAATTTAAAGTTAATCTCACCTGAGATGGGAAAAGCGGCAATCATCTCATCCACCAGTTGCGACAGTTTTTTTGGCGCCTCTGTTTTGCCTGATTTTGACAGCAATTCTATCACTAATAACCAAGGAATCATGCCACTATCGCAGTAGTTAAAATCGCGAAAATAATGATGCGCAGACATTTCACCGCCATACACTGCATTGTTTTCACGCATGACTTGTTTGATAAAAGAATGCCCTGACTTACTGATGGTCGCTTTGCCGCCTGCTGCTGCGATGACGCTTTCGGTATTTAAGATATTGCGCGGGTCATAGACAATCGCCTCGGCAGGATTTTTATCCAAGAAAGCTTTGGCAAGCACCCCCACTACATAAGTGCCTTCCAAGAATCGAGCGTTTTCATCAAAGAAAAAACAGCGGTCAAAATCGCCATCAAACGCTATCGCTAAGTCCGCTTTCTCTGCTAACAGCGTGTCTGCCGTCACTTTACGGTTGGCAATAATCATGGGATTGGGAATACCATTGGGAAAACTGCCATCAGGCACATGATTGATTTTGATAAATTTAATAGGCGCGTTGGCAGCTTGTAGACGCTGCTCAAGCAAATCAATCGTTGGCGCAGCACTACCGTTGCCACAGTTGACGACCACTGTCAAAGGTCGTAACGCGTTGACGTCAATATAGCTGATGAGATGGTCGATATAGGCGGTTTTGTCTGCTTTTAACTGATACTCGCCTTTACTGGCTGCCGCTTTGAACGCGCCTTTTTCTGCGATTTGTTGAATGTCTGCCAAGCCGGTATCCGCGCTAATGGGTTTTGACTGTTCACGCACCAATTTTAGCCCGTTATAATTAATGGGGTTGTGACTGGCGGTCACTTCAATACCGCCAATCGCGCCATAGTGGCTGGTGGCAAAATACACTTCTTCAGTGCCTGTCATGCCCAAATCAATCACATCGATGCCTGCATCTAATATACCTTGTATGGTGGCTTTTTTGAGGGCTTCACTACTGGGCCGAATGTCACAGCCAATCACAATCGCTGGTTTTTGCTGATTTGCTAGCGGTTCACTTAAAAATTGGGCGAAAGCACGTCCGATACGGTAGGCGATGTCCTCGTCAAGATTTTTACCGAGTTCACCGCGGATATCATAGGCTTTAAAAGACGAAATTGTGATGGGAGAAAAATCATTCATATACGTGGCTCATGGGATTAAGAATTAAGAATGTCATTCAATTAACTGTTAATTATTCACTATCAGTTATTCACTATCAGTTATTTACTAGCAATAATCAACTATCACCAAACACATCGCGGCTATACACTTTTGCCTCGACGTGCGCTAATTCGGGATGTAATCGGTTCGCGACAATCACATCGCTGGTTTGTAAAAAGCTCGCTAAATCATTGACTACGGGACAATCCATAAACTGCGGTGACGACAGACTGGGCTCATAGATTTGTACATCAATGGCATGTTGTTTGAGCAGTTCAATAATGTCCAAAATTGCAGAATCTCTAAAGTTATCGGCATCTTTTTTCATGCTCAAGCGGTACACACCCACGGTATTAGGCTGCTTGGCGATGATTTGACGGGCGATAAAGCGTTTGCGGGTGTTGTTGGCATCCACCACCGCATGAATCACATTGGCAGGAATCCCTTCATAATTGGCTTTGAGCTGTTGGGTATCTTTGGGTAGACAGTAACCACCATAGCCAAATGATGGGTTGTTGTAATGCATGCCAATACGCGGGTCTAAGCTCACACCGGTGATAATCGACTCACTATCAAGCCCCATGCTTTCGGCAAAGCTATCTAACTCGTTAAAAAATGCAATGCGTGTGGCAAGGTAGCTGTTGGCAAATAGTTTGACCGCCTCTGCCTCAGTAGGCGGCATGATTTGGCTGGGAGTATCAGTTTGTTCGCTGGCAGTTTGGTATTGGGTTATTAATTGGTGGCAAACATCTTGCAGCGCTGGCACATGGTTTATATCACAGCCAACGATAATACGTGACGGATGAAGGTTGTCATATAACGCTTTGCCTTCCCGCAAAAACTCCGGCATAAACAAAATACGCGTATCAAATTTTGCCTGCATGTCAACGGTAAATCCAATCGGCACAGTCGATTTGATCACAATCGGTACTTGTGCGTTGTGAGTGCGTACGGTTTGGATACTGGCTTCCACCGATGAGGTATCGAATTTGCCAGTGGCGACATCATAATTGGTCGGTGTGGCAATAATCACCAAATCTGCGGTTGAAAAATCAGCCTCACTTACCAACTGCGCCGCTAAATTCAGTGACTGGGTTGCCAAGAACTGCGCAATCAACGCATCGTCAATCGGCGACGCTTGCTGTTGTAATTGGGCAATTTTTTGGGCATCGATATCAACCAAGGTGACTTGGTTAGCGAGTTTAGGTTGGGCTAATAAGACCGCATTGGACAGACCGACATAGCCTGCCCCAATGACAAAAATAGTTGTAATCATGGGTGATGGAACCTTACAAATCGCAGCAAAAATTGGCGAAGCCGTCGCGTATTTTCAGCCTTGATATTTCTTATATTTTTAAATGAGGTAAGTTTTTGCCAATATCACTATAGTTTGACAAAATGGCATAGCGATGACAACGATTATTTTGCAGCATCTGTATTTGAAGCATCTAGACTGTCAAGGCAAATACTTACCAATTGACTTAGATTGCCACATCAAATGCGCTAAAATAGCTAGGTCAATGTTACATTGTAAATTTTTCATCATTTACCATCAATCACCCTTCAGAGATAACGATGCAACCGACTTCCAATTTTGCTGACCTCATTGCCTTAATGGCACGACTGCGCCAAGACTGCCCTTGGGATAAAAAACAAACCAACGACAGCCTCATTCCCTACGCCCTAGAAGAAACCTATGAGCTCGTCGAGGCCATACAATCGGGCGACATTGACGACATCAAGGGTGAGCTTGGCGATGTGCTACTACAAGTGGTTTTTCACGCTTGTCTATATGAAGAGCAGCAGCAGTTTGATATCAGCGAGGTGATTCTCACCTTGCAACAAAAACTCATTCGCCGTCACCCGCATGTGTTCGACAAAGAAAATCTAAAAACCGATGAAGATGTCAAAAAACGCTGGGATGAAATCAAAGCCTTGGAAAATGCTGAAAAAGCCAAACAGGGTAAACTGGCAAACCATCGCCGCACCCTTGATGCGGTCAAGGCAGGCTCAGCGTTAATGCAAGCGCAAGAACTACAAAAAACTGCCAATAAAGTCGGTTTTGATTGGGATGTGGTGTCGGGTGCGGTGGACAAATTGGATGAAGAAGTGGCAGAGCTCAAAGAAATCTTACCAATCGATGGTCAAAAACCGACGCCTGAGCAAAAAGCACTGCTAGAAAAAGAACTGGGGGATTGTTTTTTTGCCCTAGTCAACATTGCCCGCAAACTGGGCATTGATAGCGAAAAAGCGACTTTGACCACCGTGCATAAATTTCGCTCTCGTTTTGGCTTTATTGAGGATGAACTCGCCAAAATGGGTAAAACCCCTGAAACTGCTAGCTTAGAGGAAATGGATAATTTGTGGGATTTGGCAAAACAGCATGAAAAATTTGCATGAGGGGTTTAAGCACGGGCTAGGTTTTAGGGTCTAGTATTATTGACAGCTAATACCCTGTTTACATGCCGTGTACATTTTTTTGGTAAAACAGCTTTTTAGCTAAGTTTGTACTACGTTTGGCTTTTTTATTGCCCAAGATTGATTGTTACAGAGGCGTTGGCAAGGTATACTGAGTCAACAGAGATTTGACCGTTAAAGCAATGATTTTTCGATTATTAGTTGGCTCAATTTTTGCCATTTTAGTTCTAAGTATATCGGCAGTGCCCGCACAGGCGCAAGTATGTACCCCAAGCTTGACGCCCGAGCAGGCTTTTTTGGCCGTGACAAATTTGACTGGGACTAACGGTAGTACCACAAAACCCTCTGCAAATGTCCTTGCCAGTTCACCCACAGTGATTAATATCAATACAGCCAGTGAAGCACAGCTTACACAGCTTGATGGTATCGGCGCCAAAAAAGCCCAGCAAATTATTTTATACCGGCAAATGATGGCACCGTTTGCCACGGCAGATGACCTAGCCAACGTCAAAGGTATCGGTAAAGCAACTGTCGATAAAAATCGCCACCGCATCACCACACAATAGTGATAGCTCAATAAAGCATTGGCAATCATCACAAGCCTATTCTCATATTTTATACACGCTGTACTAGCAAGCAAACCGTCTCATCCGGTAGCGTTAACGCACTACCAATAATCAATCGTTTAACAATACTTTTTGCTCACTGGATTTTTTGTAACCGTGAATTAATATCCCTAGTTAGGCAGAAATTTGGTACACTAACCGCTAATAAATTTCTGCCGTTTTCATGGATTTTGGTTACTATACATGGCAAAAAAAACTCGCAAATCACCTAGCACGGCAACCGCTGCTGGCAATACCGCAACCGATTATGTTTTAGATAGACAGTCGGCTCGCCGGGATGCCAAAAAACTGGGCTTAAACAAAGCTGATTTACCCAACTCCATCAAAGAAGTGATTAGCACACTGACGCAGGCGGGTTTTGAAGCCTACATCGTCGGTGGTGGGGTGCGTGATGCCTTGTTAGGCTTAAAGCCCAAAGACTTTGATGCTGTGACCAACGCCACCCCAAACCAAATCAAAGAAGTATTTAGCAAACGCTGCCGCATCATCGGAAGGCGTTTTCAGCTGTGTCATGTGTATTCTGGTCGCGATATGATTGAAGTTGCGACCTTTCGCGCGCCGCCTAAGGACAACAATCATCTCACCGAAGACGGTATGATTATGCGTGACAATGTGTGGGGGGATATCTATCAAGATGTGGTACGCCGCGATTTTAGTATCAATGCCCTGTACTATCAGCCATTTGACGATATCGTTTATGATTTTTGTGGGGGTCTCAACGATATTGAAAACCGCACCATTCGTCTGCTCGGCGACACCCAAAAACGGGTGGAAGAAGACCCTGTACGTCTGCTACGAGCGCTGCGTTTTAAGGCAAAGTTGCAGTTTGATTTTGATAACGCCTTAAACCAACAATTCAACGCGCAAAACTGGGCATTATTGGCGCAAGTATCCCCTCACCGCTTGTACGATGAGACGCAAAAAATGTTCACAGGCGGCTATTTGGTGCCGATGTTACCACTGCTATTTGATTATGGTGCGTTTTCCCAGTTGTTGTTTTACCCACCGACAACCGTGACACCACTACTCAACCAAGTCACCATAAATACCGATAGGCGCATAGGCAGTGGTAAAAGCATCAACCCTGCGTTCTTTTATGCGACTATTTTGTGGGAAAACTATCTGTATTTATTGGATAAGTTTAAGAAAAACACACCGTTTAGCGATGCGCAAGACCAGGCCGCCAATAAAGTGTTGGACAAGCAGCGTCAGCATACCGCCATGCCCAAGTTTGCCGAGCAATTTATTAAAGATATTTGGCTCATGCAGCCAAGACTTGCCCAGCCGCGCAAAAAAAATCTGCAAAAGCTGTTTGAAAATCCGCGTTTTCGGGCTGCCTATGACTTTTTGATGATGCGTGAGCAGGTAGAAGCCAAAAATCAAGCGCTTACCAAACAATATGGCGCAGCGATTACGTTGGATGATGAAAGCACCAACGGCATGGGACATTGGTGGGCGTGGTTTCAAACCCTAGGCGCCAAACAGCAGCAACAAGCGATTGATGAGTTTGACCTTGAATCGGTACGTTTGCGCTTTGCGAATATTGTCAATCAGACCAGTTTTGAGGATGACGGTATTGCTTATCAAACTAGCGATGCGGTGCGTGATAATGAAGCAGGCATGGGTAGCGATTTGAGTCATGGAAAGCGCCGCCGCGAACGACGTCGTTTGCCGTTTGCAGCAAATAGCCAAATCGAACATGAACTAGTACAAGATACCGCGCTATCTACCAAAGCGCACAAACTAACACAGCAGCAGCAACTTGAAAAAGCCCAACTGCAGCAGTTATCGCTTGCCAGTCACACCAACTCAGCACCCGCTAAGTCACTGATTGTAACGCCAATCACAGCGCAAAAAGACGATGACCACCCTTATCAGCCGACAGTTTCTGCTTCAGTATCAGCTTATGCTGAGACAAACGCACGCCCAAATAGTTCACACCCAAATAATTCGAACCTAGGTCGCTCACGCAAACGCGACAAAGCCTATTTATCGGCAGCCAGTGTACCTGCCAAACGTGCTCGACGCACCCCCAGCTCAAACTGGTCGATTTTGGAGCAACGTCAGCAAGCAGATATCACAACATCCGCTAGTGATTTGAGTGGCGAATCTGTCAGCCCAACACCCCTCAAACAAAGTACCGACAATCAGGCGACGACTTATACCGATACTGATATTGGCACTGACATTGGCACTGACACTGACACGGTCAAGCATTCGTCACTCAATGAATCAATGATTGACGATGGCGTGGTACAGCCAAAGCCAAAGCGAGCGCCACGGACGCGTAAAAAAGCGGTTGCTGATAGCAAAGTCTCAGCAGAAACGGTGACTAAGGACGAGCCACCGGCACCGGCAGCGCCAAAACGCACTCGCAAACGCGCGGTCAAAATCGACGGTCATCAGCCATGATTACTTGCTATATCGGTTTGGGTGGCAATATCGCAAACGCGCTTGGTACGCCAAGGCAGCATATTGCCAATGCTATTGCGGCGTTTTACGCATCGCCGCATTTTGCCAATGTTACAGCATCATCACTGTATCAATCCAAAGCCTTTGGGGTCACAGACCAGCCCGATTTTTTTAATGCGGTCGTAAAAGTTGATACCGATTTGGCACCCTTAGCCCTGTTGGATTTTTGCCAAAGTTTGGAGAGCGCTGCCAAGCGCACGCGTTTGCGTCACTGGGGTGAGCGTAGTTTGGATGTGGATGTATTGTTGTATGGTGATGACACAATCAACAATGCGCGTTTAACAGTGCCACATGAGGGCTTATTTGCGCGTAATTTTGTGCTGATTCCGATGCTAGAGCTTGACCCAACCCTTATGGTAAATGGGCAAAAATTGGCAGATTTACCGACCAGTCAACAGTGGCAGGGCTTGGAAAAATTAACCGTAGTTTAACCCATATCAGTTAACAGGGTTTTTTGTAAAAATTAACAAATTATTGGTGCTATGGATTTGAAATCGCAAAAAATTAAACCATTGATAAAGTAACGTTTTTTGTTTTTCCTATTTCTTGTTTTTGCCTGTTTCTTTTGCCCTTGCTTCTTTTAGCTTTACTTCTTTTACCCTTGATTCTTTTAACCTTGCTTTTTAAAGGAAACCGCATGAGCTACGTTAGCAACCTAGAATCTAACCCTGATTCAACAACTGAGTCAACATCTGCCGCAGCGACGACCAAGCCTAAATTACCTGTGACTTTGTCCACCTTAAACAAACTTAAAGCCAATGGCGAGACGTTCTCGTGCTTGACATGTTATGACGCAAGTTTTGCAGCAGCCATGCAAGTTGCAGCGATTGATGCGATTTTGATTGGCGATAGCCTTGGCATGGTGGTGCAAGGACAAACCTCAACCTTGCCGGTGACAATCGCAGACATGGTGTATCATACCCAAAACGTGGCTCGTGCCAACAGTCATGCACTGATTTTATGTGATTTACCTTTTATGAGTGTCGCCACACTTGAGCGCGCACTCGATGCCAGCCAAGCGGTGATGCAAGCAGGCGCGCATGTGGTCAAAATCGAAGGGGGTGCCGAGCTTGCCAAAATTGTGTCAGTACTTGCCAACAACGGCGTGCCGACGTGCGTGCATCTAGGTTTGACGCCGCAATCCGTGAATGTGTTTGGTGGCTACAAAGTGCAAGGCAAAACCGATGCCCAAGCGGAAAAACTCATGGCTGACTGTCAAGCGGTAGTAGAGGCGGGCGCCGCCATTTTACTACTCGAATGTGTCCCTGCTGAGCTTGCCAAAAAAGTGCGTGATACCTTTGATGTGCCAGTGATTGGCATCGGTGCAGGTGTGGAGTGCGATGGTCAAGTGCTGGTCATGCACGATATGCTTGGGGTATATACCCGTAAACCTGCCAAGTTTGTCAAAGACTTTTTGACCGACGAGCATAACGAAAGCAAAGATATCACCGGGGCGTTTAAAGCCTATCATAAAGCGGTCAAAGACCGTACGTTCCCAACGCCAGCGCATAGTTTTTAGTAATCATAAAGGCAAAAAAATGCAAGTATTTCATACCATCAACGCATTACGTGACACTTTAAAACCTTTACGCCATCAAGCGGCTGCGCCAAAGATAGCGCTGGTTCCCACGATGGGTAATTTGCACAGCGGTCACGTGACCCTCGTCAAAAAAGCCAAAGAACTTGCCGATATCGTGGTGGTCAGTGTGTTTGTTAACCCAACCCAATTTGGTGTGGGTGAAGACTTTGATACCTACCCACGCACGCTAGAGGCTGATGTGGCAAAACTCACCGACGCGGGGGCAAATTTTGTATTTGCCCCAAGCGTGGAAGAAATGTACCCAACCTACCCTAACAACGTGCAAGTGCTGTCTGGCGATATTAGCAAAATCTTGTGCGCTAACACTCGCCCCACCCACTTTGATGGTGTCGGCTTGGTGGTGAGCAAACTGTTTAATATCGTCCAACCTGACATCGCTGTTTTTGGCAAAAAAGACTATCAACAACTTGCCATTATCCGCCAGTTGGTCGCTGAGCTAAATTTCCCCATTGAGATTGTCGGGGTGGATATCGTGCGGGCTTATGACGGGTTGGCATTATCGTCTCGCAATCAATACCTAAGCGAAGCAGAACGTCAACTTGCCCCCACCTTACAAAAAAGCTTGCAACAGCTTGCCAATGAGTTAAAAACTGCCAATTTTGCCGATTTTGACAAGATTATTGCGGCCGCAATAGATAAGTTAAATCGCGTGACGGTGGCTGATTCAGGCTTTAAAGTGGATTATTTAGAAATTAAAAATCGCTTATTACAACCGCCGAAGCCCACTGATAAAGACTTGGTAATTTTGACCGCCGCTTTTTTGGGCAAGAAAACACGGCTTTTAGATAACCTAGAGTTTAGTCGGGAAATGAATCAGGAACTGAATCAAGAATTGGGTAGCGATTTTAATCAACAACCTACTACCGCATCTGTGAAGGATTAACTATGTCAACGCTACAAGTTATCATTGTGTCAGGACGTTCAGGCTCGGGTAAGACATCGGTTCTCAATATCATGGAAGACTTTGGCTATTATCCAATTGATAATTTGCCACTCTCGCTAGTCCCTAGCGCCATTGATAAACTTGTACATGACAGCCAAATTTATAAAATCGCCATTGGTGTGGATGTACGCTCGCCACAAGCGGACTTATCGCGGTTTGCTGAGGTCTATCATAAGCTGATAGAAGCTTATAGCAAACCGGCGATTAAAATACTGTATGTGACTGCCCAAGAAAGCGTACTCGTGGCACGGTTTGACGCCACGCGCCGTCTGCATCCGTTAATGGCGGTATCGGGTAATCTACCCAATGCCATCAAAAAAGAAATCGATATTTTAGAGCCGATTGCTATTCGTGCTGATATCAAAATTGACACAAGCTTACTTAATATCCACCAACTCAAAGAAGTCATCCGCGATCATTTGGGCGTGGATAATGCGGTAACCGTTAATATTTTATCCTTTGGGTTTAAATATGGGGCACCGATTGATGCCGATTTTATCTTTGATGTGCGCACCCTACCAAACCCCCATTGGATGATTGAACTGCGCAACCAGACAGGGCTAGATGATGATGTCAAAGCATTTTTTGCTGAATATAGCGAAGTAGATGACATGGCGAATGATATTATCGCTTTTTTTAAAAAATGGCTGCCGCCTTTTTTGCACAACAATCGCCATACCGTGACCATCGCTATCGGCTGTACTGGGGGCAAACACCGCTCTGTGTATATCGCAGAGAAATTGGGCGAATCACTGACCCAATCGCTACCCAAAGAGATGGTGGTACGTATTAAACACCGTGAAAAAAACCGCTGGTAGCACGTTCTGAATCAACTTTGTACTTATGATTGATAACTTTGAGATTGATAAATGATTAATTTTGCTGAAATGGATATGGCGGTTAGCCGTACCGAACTAAAAAAAGCCCATGAACGCCTACAACGACTGGCTGAGCCACTTGCCAATTTGTCAAAAAAACAAATGAAGGCACTCCCTGCCAGTGAGTTTTTTTTGGATGACTTGCTGCAGCTTGCCGATATCACCAGCCATGAAGCACGTAAACGTCACATCAAGCGTTTGGGCAAATTGCTGGCTGAAGAAGAACCGCATGCGATTGTCGAATTTTTATTTCGCCATACCTTTAGCCCTGAGCAACAAGCCAAAATTGAAAGTTGGCAAACCCGCTTAAATTTGCAAGATGATAATACCTTAAAACAATTTACCAAAACCTTTTTTGACAGTGAATTCAACACCATCAAGCAGTTACTGATTTGGATTGCCTACGCCGAATACACCCAAGATGATGAATTGATGAATGAGAGTGTGGCTGATTTACATACTTATATCCGCCAAGTGGCGATTTTGTCCAAAGGTAAATAGTCGGATTGACTGCCAGTTTTCTAACCACTTATCTCTATGTGGCTTGGCTAGTGGGTATAGCGGATGACTGTATGAGTAATTTATCCGCTACGAATTGGGTTATGGCGCTAGCCTATGAGTCGATTTTTTACTGTCAAAGCTATTTTCATCATAAAATAACGTAAAATTGCTTTTATTTTATAGAGTGAGCCGCTAAGGTATGCCATCAGCCTTAGCCATCCTGCCCGCAATGAGTCATTTTCACCAGTTACGTCAACACACCCAGTCCAACCCCAACTATCCCAACCAAATTCGCCAGTGGCGCGTGATTGTCATGGCGATTTCGGCATTTATTTTTAATACCACCGAATTTGTGCCGATTGCGCTGCTCTCTGACATTGGTCATAGCTTTGCCATGCCGGTAGAAACGGTGGGGTATATGATCACCATCTATGCTTGGATCGTGGCTATTTTGTCGCTCCCTGCCATGCTTGCTACTGCCCGTATCGAACGCCGTAAGCTATTGATAGCATTATTTGTTATCTTTATCGGGGGGCATACGGTGTCTGTGATGGCGCAAAGTTTTGCCATGCTGTTGGTTGGAAGGGCATTGATTGCGCTAGCGCATGCGGTATTTTGGTCAATTACCGCAAGCCTTGTGGTGCGTGTGGCGCCCAAAGATCGTCAAACCAAAGCCTTGGGGCTACTGTCGATGGGTAGCGCGCTGGCGACGGTGCTTGGGCTGCCTTTGGGTCGAATGATTGGGCAGTGGCTCGGGTGGCGGATGACGTTTGGTACGATTGGCGCGGCTGCGCTCTTGGCAATGATTATGGTGTGGTGGATTTTGCCAAAACTGCCGAGCAAAGATGTCGGCTCAGCGGCAAGTTTACCCAGTATTTTTAATAATATCCCCTTGCTCACTGTCTATACACTCACTGTGCTATGTGTGACGGCACACTTTACGGCGTACAGTTATATTGAGCCTTATATGCTGACGATTAGTCAGTTTAGTCAGCAATTTGCCACGGTGATTTTGCTGAGTTTTGGGGTAGCAGGGTTGCTAGCGAGCTGGCTATTTGGGCACTTTTATGACCGTTTTCCACGGGCTTTTTTGATTAGCGCGATGGCAACGCTGCTGTTTTCGTTATTGGCATCGGTCTGGCTGCCCCATGTGCCAATCCTGTGGCTTGTCCTAGCGATGCTGTGGGGCTTGGCAATTACGGCGATTAGCCTTGCTTTGCAGCTACGCGTATTGCAGCTTGCGCCGAATGCCACTGATGTAGCAATGTCAATTTTTTCAGGAATTTATAACGTTGGTATCGGCGGCGGCGCGTTCGTCGGTGGACTGGTGATTGCAAGCTTAGGACTGGCTATGGTGGGTTATGTGGGGGCAGGTATCGCGCTCATTGCCATGGTTTGCTTAATGGTATATTTGGCGCGCACCCAAAAGTAATTAGACCCAGAGCTTACTGGTAATTGGGCTTGCGCTTAGACTTACGACTGGGCTTGCTTGCCGCCAAATTTTTCCACTGACAAGTTAACTGACATTCAGCGTTTCTACCAATGCCTGTTTGAGTTTTTCTAGTCGCTCATCCGATAGCGGCTTGTCTTCATGGTCAGTGATAAAGAACATATCTTCGGCGCGCTCACCCAATGTGGTAATGCGGGCAAAATGCACTTCAATATCATGCGCCAAAAACACCTGCCCCACACGCGCAAGCAAGGCTGGCTGGTCAAGGGTTTCCAAAATCATCATATGCTGATTGGATTGCGGATTAAAACTAAAAGACACTTTGGTGGGTACGTGAAAATGCTTGAGCTGTCTAGGCATGCGTCGCTGCGCCACCTCAGGCAGCGTTGGACTAATAAAGGCTTGTTTTAGACGCTCAACGAGCTCAGTTTGGCGCTCGGTATCGGTGAGTAGCGTGCCATGTCTGTCAAGCAGTACGTAAGAATCTAGGGCAAAATCTCGCGAGGCGGTGATGACGCGCGCATCGAGTACGTCCAAATCCATTTGGTCAAACACGGTCATGGTCACCGCAAATAAATTGGATTGGTCATGGGTGTAGATAAACACTTGCACGGCATCGAGTGCCAACTCGCGATGTTCACGCAAAATAATCAGCGGCTCAGGTTGCTCGCTCTCTGTGCGTTGTTTTTGTACCTCATCATGTGCCATGATGGCTTTGGAATGCCAAACAATATCGCTTGGGACTTCACGCAAAAAATACTCTTCCCCTAGCCCATCCCACAGGCTTTCAATGTCAGCCAAGCCATTATCACCTGCTAGCAAATCACGGGCGCTTTGCTTGTTGCTTGCAATCATGTCTTGGCGGTTCATCGGCGCATCAATATCAGCCCGCAGGATACGGCGGGTTTGGGTATATAGTTGACGCATCAAGGTTGCGCGCCAACTGTTCCAAAGCTGTGGGTTGGTGGCATTCATATCGGCAACGGTGAGCACATACAAATAATTCAAATAAGTCACATTCCCGACTTTATCGGCAAATTCTGCAACAACTTCGGGGTCAGAGATGTCTTTTTTCTGCGCGGTCATCGACATCAATAAATGCTGAGACACCAACCAGCCGACAAGCTCGGCATCGGCTTGGCTCAAGCCATGTGACAAGCAAAACTTGATGGCATCTTGCTCGCCAAGTTCACTGTGGTCACCGCCCCGACCTTTGGCAATATCATGGAAAATCGCTGCCAACACCAGCATCTCTTTACGGTCAATACGGCGGTAGATACCACTGACAAGCGGATAGGTATCAACATAATTGTCATCGGTAAAGCGGTGCAACATACGTATCAACATCAAAATATGGGCATCCACCGTATAACGGTGGAATAAGTCATATTGCATCAACCCAGTAATTTGCCCAAAAGCAGGCAAATAGCTACCTAGCACGCCATAACGTTTCATGACTCGCAGTCGCCAAAATAGCAGATTTTGCTCTTTGATATTGTCCATAAACAGGGCTTTATTGACGGGATCATTGCGAAAATGCTCATCAATGCCGCGAGCGGCGATTTTCAAAATCCGTAGCGTGCGGGTACGAATATGGCGAATATTTTGCTGACCCATCAACAAAAACATTTCTAAAATCGCGGTCGGATGTTGGGCAAACACCCGCGTATGCGTCACCGCAATGCGATCACCCACCAGTTTGAAACGCTCATTAATCACCTTATGCACCGGGCGCTGTTCATCGGGGAGACGCGCCTCAATCAACGTTTCATAATAATGCTGGGTGAGCATTTCAGACAATGTTGAGTTTGACATGGCATAACGGTAATAATCGCGCATAAAATGCTCGACTGCGGCATTGGGATGCGAATTGTCACGGTAACCGATGCGCTCAGCAATCAGGCGCTGATAGTCAAATAAAACACGGTTTTCATTGCGTTTGGCAATTTTGTGCAGATGATGGCGAATCAACCACAAAAAATCTTCCGCTTCTTGCAGCTCATCAAATTCTTTTTCGGTAATAAACTCTTGCTGCACCAGTCCAAACAAGTTTGTCACACGAAAATAGCGCTTACTAATCCAACCGACAGTATGAATATCTCGCAAGCCCCCTGGCGCGTTTTTCAGGTCGGGCTCTAGATTATACTCCGTCGAATTATATTTAAGATAGCGCTCTTTGGCTTCTGCCATTTTGGCCTCATAAAACTTGGTTTGTGACCAGTTTTTATTAAGTAGCTGCATCGGTAACCCAGCTTGGGCAACGTTGCCTGCCAAAATTCGTGCTTCTAACAGACTTGTTGCGACCGTGATATCATCGTGACAAGCCTCATCGCACTCTTCAACAGAGCGCACCACCAAAGCCGGATCAATCCCAATATCCCAGAGCCTCGCGACGAACGGCGAAATTTTTTGATTCAATGGCTCATCAATCGGGTTTGGACTTAACAGCAATAAATCCACATCCGAAAACGGGTGCAACTCCCCACGCCCATACCCCCCTGTGGCAAACAGCGTCAAATCGGTTTGATCGAGTTCATACAACTCAAATAAGGCTTCCATCATGCTATCAATCGCACAGCAGCGCCCCATGACGACTTGGCGAATCGGTGTGCCAGATGCCAGCGCCTTATCCAAGTCCGCTTCCACTGAGGCTAACCAAGCGGGTATGCCAAGATTGGCTTCGCCTTGCAAGCTAAGCGCAGGCAGTGGGGTAAAATACGGTAGTATCGGTGGGCAAGTAAACATAGCAAATCCTAATCGACGCCATTGTTATCAGAGTTAGCAGAGCAATTTTCAGTATTACAAATTTGATGCAAAAAAGCTAGCCACCGCTTGTAGCGAAAACTTGGGCTTACGCTTAGCTTAATAGAAACTTGGGCTTAAAAGCTTAGGATAAGAAAATTATTGATTGTCAAAAGACGGTGGCGCTGGCTCGTCATCAAGCAGGGTGTTGTTATGAGTGATATAGGGGCATTTGTCTTTGCGAAAGGCATGGGTCAGATGTTGTGCCACAAAATTGACAGTTTCTACGGGCTGTTCGCTAGCCGTTTCTCGCAATAGTTTAGAGGGTGCATGGGTTAATGTTTGGGTGAGTTTACGGGTCAGTTCGGTTAATACCGCTTCGGCTGCATGACCATCGGCAAGCTGCTGTAAGGATTGGCTTAAAATCATATCCGCATGGTGTTTGGCTTGCTCACGGTACTGCTGAATATCCTGACCCACTTGGCGCACCAAGTATTTGCGCTCAATCGCCACCACGATTTGGCTCACCAATAATTCTGCTTCTACGGCAGCTTGGCGACGCTGTTCAAGGTTGCCTGCAATCACATGTTGTAAGTCATCAATTGAGTATAAGTACACGTCATCTAGCTCACTGACGGTAGGGTCAATATCGCGAGGGACTGCCAAATCAATCATTAACATGGGCTGATGACGGCGCTGTTTTAACGCCTGTTTCACCATGGTTTTATCAATCAAGGTATATAAGCTACCGCTACAGCTAGTCACAATATCCGCTTGCGGTAACACATTGGCTAATTGATCAAGCGGGGTAATCTCAATGTGCGGCACAATCGTTTCAAGCTCAGAGGCAAGCAGCGCGGCACGCTTAAGGCTACGATTACAGATGATGACTTTGCCGACACCTAAACCTGCGATATTGGTCGCAACCAGCCGATTCATCTCACCTGCCGCGACCACCAGCAAAGTGTTGTTGCTAGGTTTTTGAAAAATTTGGGTGACTAATTTGGCGGCGGCAAAGCCTAACGATACCGCTTGTGAGCCTACCCGCGTTTCGTTACGCACTTGTTTGGCGGCAGCAAATACCTGCTGAATCACCCAGCTAAGCTTACTCGAGATAGCTTCCTTGGCACGGGATTGGCGCACCGCCTGTTTGATTTGTCCCAAAATCTGCGGCTCGCCCAAAATCATCGAGTCTAGCCCAGACGCTACCCGCACCCAATGTAGCAGTGCGTGGTTATTTTGATATTGATACAGGTGTGGCGCGATTTTTTGCATGGGCGTATTTTTAAAAGCCGCTAGCCATTCAATCACTTGTGACATCGTGCTAGTGAGGGTGTTTCCTTCGGGGGCTAGGGCGTAGATTTCAGTGCGGTTGCAGGTCGATAAAATCACCGCGCCTTGGGTGATCGCTTTGAGCGAATCTAAGGCAATCGGCAAATCTTCAGCAGCAAATGCCAATTGCTCACGCATGGCAACTGGCGCTGTTTTATGATTTAACCCAATAACCAGAAGCTGCATATAACGTAATGACCTTAAAAATGACCGCGTTTATCAAAGCTGATTTTTGTGAACCCAAGTTTGCTAGCTAAGTGTGCTAGCTAAGCGACATCCAGCCCATATCAGCCTATCGACATTTGTCATGCTTGATAACACAGGGGGAAAAGTGGCAATATAAAGAAACCTAAAGCAACTTAATAATAACCACTTAATAAAAGTAAAGTAGAAAAGTGGATTATTATACCATTGCTAATAACAAATGAAAAACATCCTGCTTTTTTGATTCAGGAAAATTCTTTAGCCACGCTTTGAAGCATTACAATTTGAAGCATTACCATATCTAGCATGCCTAGCATTTTGAACGGTCATTCGAGCTATCATGGTATTTTTTTACTTAACTCTGCCACATCTGCTCGTTTGGTTGCTATTTACCCATACGATTTAACCATAATTCTACATAGTTCGACCAGTTGACCCCGTATAATTAAATTTTATCATGAACATTTTGTTACATCTTACTTGTTACTGACTGTAATACTGACTGTAATTTTTAGGTACGTTACTGTCCAAGCGGGCTAAATGCTAAAGTTGTTTCCAGCGGTTATTTCATCGGCTTGTTGCGCTGTGCGTGGTTGTCCCCTCAATCCACGCTTTTTTGCGTCGAAATATGTCAAGCCTTATTGTTTAGCGATTTATTTACCGATACAGGTATCAACACCGCAGCAACTTTTTGTCAATCTAAAGCCCAATCTGAAATCTAACCTAAAACCGCTTGATGTATTTAAACCCTTTACCGTTTTAGGCAAAAATGTAGTCGCGACTACGCTCACGTTGGCAAGTTTATTGTTTAGCCCAGCGGTTTTTAGTGCCGGGGCAAATTTTGCAACCGCTAGTCAGTCTGTTAATCAGTCTCTTAGCCAACCAAGCCTGTATGCGATTTTGATGGCAGAGTTTGCCGCAGATCGCGGTCGTATCGATCAGGCGTTAGCGACCTATAAGCAGCAGTCTTTTTTGGCGGATGCGGCCCCCGTCTTTGAACGCGCACTGGGTTTATCTTTACAAAATGAACCGCCACAGTTGTCGCTCGCTTTTGCCAATGCGTGGCAGCAGCAAAACCCTGACCATGTGCCTGCGATTTTTTATGTAACCCATTTGGCACTCAAAGCGCACGAGTATGAATTAGCCGGTGAAAAGCTCAATCAAATTTTGCAGTACGATCCTGACGCTGATTTAAGTCAGATTTTGATTGGGATTTATCCCACCGAAACCCAAGACCAAGCTGAATTGCTTGCTACACTCAATCGATTAGACATCAAAAACAACCCTTCACTACTGGTGATGAAAGCAGGTCTGCTGCTACAGTTTCAACAGCCTAAAGCCGCGTTAGTGGCGATTAATCGGGCACTTAAAACCAACCCAAAAAGCCCGGCTTTTTTGACGTTAAAAGCAGATATCCTGCAAGCGTTATCGCCCAGTAATCAAGTGATTGCGTTTATTGCGCAGGCGCGTAAAACCGTCCCTGACAATAAAGCGCTATTTGTGTATCAAATTCGCTATATGCTAAAGCAAGGCAAAAGCGCGCAAGTATGGCAACAGCTCAATGCCCGTGCTAATCAGCAGTTTTTAGCAGATGAAGAAATCAAACTGCTGGCCGCTTTGGTGGGTATTGATTTAAAAAAATACGCCGCAGCAGATCGCTTGCTCAAAGCATTGATTGCCAGTCCCAACTTTAAGGACCAAGCCAATTATTATTTGGCTGTCAGTGCCGAACGCCAGAACCTACTCAATGATGCGATTGGCTACTATGGCAAAGTGATGCAACCTGACTTGGTGCTCAAAGCCAGACAGCAACAGATTGATTTGTTAATCTCGCAAAGTCGTTTTGAAGAAGCGATTGCCAGTAGCATCAAATTACGGGAGCAATTTGACAGTTTTGCACCGCAAAGCTACATCATGCAAGCCAATATTTTGCAAAAAAATAACCAAACTGCACAAGCGTTAGCCTTGCTTAATAGCGCACAAACCAATTTACCCAATAATACCGATATCTTATTTGCCAAGGTATTGTTACTGCCCGAGGATGATTACACCAGTAAACTGCGATTGTTAAAAGAGTTGATTCGCCTTGCACCGGCAAACGTGGATTATCAACTCGAATATGCGCAAACCTTGGTCAATTTAAAACAAAATAATGAAGAAGTGACCGCCCTACTGACGGCATTAATCAATGATAAAGAAGTCGGTTTAAAGGCGCGCCAAATACTGTCGCAACAAGCGCTGCATCAGTCTGATAACGCTACCGTCATTAGTCTGTTATCAGATAATTTTGATATCGTACCCGATGTGATTAGCGGCCTGCTGCTGCAACAAGCCTACTTAAATTTGGGCAACCAAAAAGAAGCGGAGCGCATCAACCAAATCTTGGTCAATGAGCTCGGTTATCAACCCGAAAATCTGCAATAGTGCTGCCTAAAATTGTCTCTAAGCATGACGACTAGCGAACAATGACGGTTGTAAGGCAGATAAGCGGCAAGTAAATGACAGATAAATGGCAGATAAACAACAGATAAATAACAACCGCTTTTTCACCAATTTGAGCAGTTAAGCAAAACAGGCTTAACAATGGCTATTTATAGTTTACCCATCAGTTTTTTAAACCTTCATGCTTGAGCACAACCAGTTAATATTTGATGAAAACTTGATTAACAAATTTGATTAACATTTGAGGATATTATGCATTTATTACCAGCGGTCACTAGCAAAATCACCGGATTAAGTATTGCCTGTTTGGGCATCAGTAGTATACTGCTAACAGGCTGTCAGTCAGTACAGGCAACAACTAAGCCCATCACAGCCAAGCCTGTCGCCACAGGGATGACAACCCCTGTGGTCAATACCCAAACAGCCACAGCGCCATCGACCACCACGACTGAGCAAGTGGCTCCAAGTACGCTACCAAGCGCGCAATTTACCATCAATGGTAAAATTGGCATGACCACGCCGCAGCAGGCAGGCAGTGCGTTTTATATTTGGACACAGCAAGGTCAAAACTTTGCCATTGAGATTGCAGGTGCGATGAATGCGGGTCAAACCAAAATCAGCTACAATGGTCAATCTGCGACGTTAACCAACGAAAAAGGCACCATCAATGCCGCTACCCCTGAAGAATTGCTATTACGTGCAACCGGTTGGCAAGCGCCCATCTCACAGCTGCCTTACTGGATTCAAGGGCAGCCAGCACCCAGTGATGCCAATGGTAAAAAAGATAGCATTAATCGCCTAGTCAGTGCCCAAAATGGCGATTGGACAGCCAGCTTTAGCTATAGCAACAGTAACGATAAACTGCCTTCTCGCTTAACTGCCAGTCATCCGGATGGCTATAAAGTGGTAATGACCATCAATCGGTTAAGCTAGTTATGACACCCAAAAAAAGCGTGAGGTGTTCCTCAACGCTTTTTTATACCTTTATACCATGAACTGTTAGCATTATGAATTTTTTGCGGAGGCAGCTTTGGCGTAGAACCGACACCAAGCCCATGCCACTGCCGCGCAAATCCCCCACGCCAGGCTCATAGATACCAGGGTATGACTGAAAAAATGGTCACCTATCAACATTTTATACCCACCCATCAGCCAAGCTATCACCGTCACCATCGCTGCGATTTTCCAGCGCTTGTGCCAAAGACTTGGGATAAACGCCCAAGCATACAGGGCAAACCCAGCACTGGCGTGCGCCGCAGGGAAACATTTTGAGCGGGTTCCGGCTTGGATGTTTTCTAGTATCGTTAGATAGGGATACTCACCGCCAAAAATTTGCAAGTGATTGGGACACACCACATGCGTTACGCCTTTAAGCGATGCGATAATCAAAGGTACCAACACCATCACGATGAATAGATAGCCCATTTCAGTTAGGGATAGTGGGGTAAAAGGCTTAAACCATGTCTGTTGCTTGGCAAGCCAATGACTCGATGCGCGGTGTTGTAATAAGTAGCGTTGTAGCCATGCGATGGCCATATAGATTTCAAACGCAATCAATAGTCTTTTGGGAATGGTATAAAAAATTAAGTTAGGCAGTAGTGACTGTTTGTCAAGCAGCCAGCCATCTGTGGGGGAATAAAAATACTGGCTGATGGCTACATCAATGGCACTGTGCTCAAGCGTTAGCGTAAAGATGATGGCCAGCACCAGTCCGAGCACGGTCTGCCTACTGGCAAAATTTTTTAATTTAGCGATCTGTATACTCATCTATTTTGAACCATCTATCTTGCCGTCGCTGGAGTTGGACGCACTTGTTATGTCTAACATTACTTAAATGGCTCTAATTACCCAAATAGCTTTACTGGATAACTTTACTTGATAAATAATGGTTTGCCTTGTACGGTTTGCGCACGCACATCAAACAGTTTTAACAAAGTTGGGGTAATAGCATCATGGGTGAGTTCAGTATTAGATGGCACTGCTTGAATGCCTGAGTGCTTACCTGCCCAAAACATCGATGCGACGTGTTTTTGCGCTTTAGGCGCGATTTTATAAGGCATGCCATGTAAATAGATGCCGTTTTCGCCCAGACTTTCACCGTGGTCACTGACGTACAGCATTGCCACTTGGTGGGTGCTGTCGTATTTGTCTAACCAGTTCACCGTTTTTGCCAAAAAGTCATCCGTGGCAAGTAGCGCATTGTCAAAGGCATTAATCACGCTTTGTGGGTCGCATTTGGCAAGTTCATTGGTTTGGCAGACAGGGGTGAATTTTTCAAATTGCTTATCATATCGTTTAAAATACGCAGGTCCGTGATTACCCATTTGGTGCAGCACAATTAGGGTGTCCTGGTTAAGCGTATTCTGGTTAGCTTGCTGTTTGACGTAGTCATCTAAGCCTACTAGCATACCCACATCGCGGCACTCGCCATAGGGGTTGGTATTACACATCGTATTGTTGCGCGCGGTTTTATAATCGACAAAATCTGCCGCGGGCAAACGATTAGTGACGCCTTTTGAGCTTGAGTTGTTATCACGCCACAAGATATTGACCTTTAGGCGATGTAAGGTATCAAGTACGTTTTCTTGGTAGTTGGCGGTATCCACATCGTAGTCTTTCATACCCACATAACTAAACATACAAGGCACCGAATAAGCGGTTGAGGTACCGCAGGCGATGACTTGGTTAAAATTAGTTACCCCAGCCATCGTTGCCATCTGCGGGAAGGTGGTTCGGTTATAGCCATTTAGCTGCACATGGTCACCGCGCGCGGTTTCTCCGACTACCAATACCACCAGCTTTGGCTTACGGGTGGTGGGGTTCTTCACCTGCACCGCATCGGTGGCATGCATGATTTGTGTTTTGGGAGCTTGTGCTTGTTTGAGCTGTATACTGGCAAGTTTACCCAGTGCATATACAGGGGTGGCAGGATTGGTATAGCTACGAAGCTGTTTATGTTCACGGAAAAAACTGGCGTAATTTTTACTCATCGCCAAAATCGGTAATACCACCAAGCCAAGGCTGACCAAATACGTCAAGCCGCGCTGCAATAGACTGCGCTTGATGGGGGGAAATGTGACCTTTTGCCACGCCACCCAAACACTAGGCAATACCCCAAGCAATAAAATGCGTAAGATAAAATTGACGTTAAACAAATCAGCGCTTTCTGCTTTATCGGTTTGTAGCGCGTTTTGTAGCATATTGACATCATAGACAGTGCCATAAGTATCAGTAAAATATGCCGTGACTGCCGCGGTCAATAGCAAAAAAATCAATACCGCTTTAAGGGTGTAACGATAGCTGAGCAGCACAATAACCAGTAGCATGACACCGAATAGCACCAATGGCAATGAGCCTATAAACCCAATATGCTGGGCAAACGGATAGACTTCAGTGGCTTTATCAAAGAAAGTAATATTGGCGGTCAGGGTCAAAAATAGCGCGACAATAGCCATCATCACATAAGCATTGATACCTTGAGTACTGATACCTTGAGTATTGCCACCTTGCTGACGCCATGCTAACCATCGAGAGTTATTCACTGACATACGATTACTCACCTTATCCAAATGCACCAAAAAATAGCCATTATATAATAACCAAATTTAGGATGAGGCTATCATACAGATTTAGCTTAACTGAAACTTAAGACACCCATCCATCAAGCAATTATACTAAAAAACCACCGCCATCGCTACAAACATGAGGTAGTGACAGCGACACAGAGAGTTGATAACGCTAGGCGGTGGCAGGCTGTAAACTGGCAAACGGAATAAAGGCGAGTAATGGCTCATAATCCTGTTTGAGCTCACGTTTTCGATAATAATCTTCCACCATACGCGCTTGCTGCTCTATGCCATAACGACCAAATGGCTTATTGGCTTGCAGCTCGTAGCGATAGCGCCGATTAAGCAGGGCGCGGCGAAACACCTTAACGCCTTGTTGGATTTGCCAGACATGGGTCAATTCATGCACCAGCCACGCGCGCAGATAGACATTTTGCTGACTAAAATCATCACAAAAATCTGCTGGATGAAAATACACATGACCATTGGGACTGACCGCATAGCCTTTAAGCACCCACCATGCAGTTTTTAGGCGTATACTATCAAGCTGTAACGTATCACCAAAGACGCTGGCGGCAATGGCTTTTTCGCCCTCGGTTAGTGGACGGCATCGAGCAGATTGTTTTGAAAAACACGTCATCATTTCACAGAGTTTATCCAAGATTTGGTTAACCAAAAAAGCCATCGCGCCTTGCCAAAGCCTTACTAAAGCATTGCCAAAGCATTGCAGGCTTTTATTTGTATCAAAAAATACGGTATAACAATTACAAGTTTATCGGTATCCTAGTGACTATTTTATACTAAATCAACATGACCTAACCAAAACGTGCGCTAATTAAAAAGGAGGGCTTTATGCCATTAGAATCCGTTGCCATCAATCACTTTGAAAACAACAGCATTGACGATCCTGAACTCAAATTGCGGGTGGAAAAATTGTACGACAGCTCGCCTGATTTTGCTACAGGTGGTGATGCTGTGGCGTTTTTTGAAAAGGCCTTTGCCAAAGGTGATATCCTGTATTTGGGGATGTTCAATGAAAAACCGATTGCCGCGATTGGCTGCTTCAATGAAGGCATCGAGTCTAGCCGCTTGCTACAGTACATCGTAATACATCCTGCCAATCGCGGGCGCGGTCTTGCACCCAAATTTGTCAAACAAGTCACTGACATTGAGCGCAAAAAAGGCAATAAAAAGTTTGTACCTGGCTGCGGCGCAATTCATCGTATTTTAGCCATGTACGAGTTGATATAACTTCATATAACTTGGGATTTTGCCAGTTACTAGCAACTTTTTGCAAAAATTTTGAAATAGTGCTTGACACCTTTGGCAATTTTTAGTTTAATAGCCGCTCAAATACTGATGCTGACAAACATGGCGCGGTAGCTCAGTCGGTAGAGCAACGGATTGAAAATCCGTGTGTCGGCAGTTCGATCCTGCCCCACGCCACCATTATTTGCCTTAGGTATAAATCGATTAACCCCAAGCTCATTAGTTTGGGGTTTTTTGTTGTCGGTTATTTTTATATCAATTACCGCCAAACTTAACTGTTTAGCGGTTTTATCAGCTTAAATCTTGGTACAGCTTCGCCATTGACTTCCACCGTTTCGGCAAACATCGCAAGCGGTCGCACCCAAACCCCATACGCTTGGTAAAGCGCACGGTAGACGACCAATTCCTCTTCAGTCTCGCTATGTTTGGCGATGTGCAGCACTTGATACAAATTGCCTTTGTAGTGCTGATAAATGCCTAATTTAATCTCAATCACGAGTTTTCACATCCAACAATTCAATTTCAAAGGTTAAGTCTGAATTTGGTGGGATTTTACCGATTTGGCGCTCACCATACGCCAAGTGACTTGGCACGATGAGTTTACGCTTGCCACCAACTTCCATGGGCATGAGATTGGTAGGGTCTTCAACTTGGGCTTGATAGCCGATTTTTTGGGCATATTCGCCACCCAAAACACCCACATCCCAACCTTTAATCACCCGCCCTGTGCCAATCACGGCTTCAAAGGGTTGCCCGCGGTGATGCGATGAGTCAAACACCGTGCCCTCTGGTAGATAGCCTGTGTAATGCGCGGTAATCAGCGCCCCACGCTCGGCAGTTTTGCCTGTGCCGATAATTAGGTCTTGGAATTGCAGTT
The DNA here is from genome assembly GCA_902506225.1 of Enhydrobacter sp. 8BJ. GTDB lineage: Bacteria > Pseudomonadota > Gammaproteobacteria > Pseudomonadales > Moraxellaceae > Faucicola. Next base: position 66,051 of record LR733345.1, read on the forward strand.
TACTTGTCATGTTTATTTTCCGTTATTTTCCCTTATGGGATAGTTGGATAAACTCTTGCACTTGCTGACACAATATGTCCCATAGGTTAAGCTGGGCATTGACGCTGCCCCACGCATTATGGGGGGTGAAAATCACTCTTGGGTGGTCTTTAAGTGTGAGTAATGGGTCATTATCTTTAATCGGTTCATGTTCAAACACATCTGCCCCATAGCCTAATAATTTACCTTGGGTAACGGCTTCAGCCACTGCCTGACTATCGACCACGCCACCGCGCGCGACATTGATAATCAATGGTTTTTTTGTCATCTTGGCAATGGTATCGGCATTCACTAAATGCTGCGTTTGCTCCGTCAATGGACAATGTAGGGTAATGACATCGGACTGAGCGAGGACGTCATCAAACGCGCTATAGTCGCTATTTCTTGGCGGTTTGTTTTGGTGTTCGGCTATCAATACCGTCATACCAAAGACTTTGGCAATTTCCCCAACCCGTTTGCCAATCGTGCCATAGCCAATAATGCCCAGCGTTTTGCCTTCAAGGTCAATGAGTGGCGTATCGAGCAGACAAAAGCGACCATCTTTTTGCCAGTCACCCTTGACCACTTCATGATGATAGTGGCGAGCCGCTCGCATGGCTGAGAGTATCAGCATAAAGGTATGTTCGGGGACGCTTTTGACCGCATAGCCTGCGACGTTTTTAACAGTAATGCCGTGCTTGTCACAAGCGTCTTTATCGACGTTGTTCATGCCTGTGGCGGTCAGTTGGATGAGTTTGAGTTTTGGGAGCTGCGCGATAATTTCGGCAGTCAGTTCAACTTTATTGGTGATAACAATATCCGCGTCTTGGCAACGCTCAGCGATGATTTTGGGGTCATTGGGCGTTTGCGCGTAGACTTGATAATCGCTGATGCCGTTTGGGGTTTTTAAGTCCAAATCGCTAGAAAATGTGGCTCGGTCGAGGAAGATGGCTTTCATTTTTAAATCCCTTTTTATTCAAATAGTTCGCTATGTGTTCCTGCACGAGTAAAATAAACTGTCTCAAATTTCGTGATGGTTTGAATTTTGTAGATTAATAAAAAATCGCCACCCACATGTAACTCTCGAAATCCTGCCCAATTTCCTTTTAGTTCATGATCTTTCCACTCTGCCCCTAACGGCTCATTATTGGCAATTAATAACAGCATGACTTCTTTGAGCCTGACCATGTCATAACGCCCTGTTTTCACTAGTCTTTGCCAATCATTCAAAAAATCTTTGGTAAAATCTGAGGCTCTTGGTAAATTCGTGCGTTTTGAATTAATCGGCTTTTTCGAGGGCATCAAACAATTCCTTGTTACTGCTAAATCGGGCTTGCTTGTCTGCAATCATGGCGTCAACGTCTTGCATCGCACGTTGTGTGGTGGCGTTAGGAATTGCGACGTCAAACGGAATAGACTTTGTTGCCGTAACTTGACGTAAAAATAGACGAATCGCTTGCGCAGGCTTAATACCTAGTTCGTCAAACACTTCAAAGGCTTGGCGCTTTTCATTGGCATCAAGTCGAAATTGATACATAGTTGAGTGTGTCATAGCTACTAACCTCTATAAAAAGCAAAAATGTAGTGATATTGTCACTACATTTTAAAATAAAATTATTGGTTAAGCAATAGACTTTAGGAAATCGTCACTTTGGCATACGCTTTTTTGCCTGCTTGAATCACCACTGTTTGTCCTGCAGTGAGGGCAAATCCTGCATCCACCACCTGACCATCCACTTTCACCGATTGGTTTTTCAAAAAGTCTTTGGCTTGCGCTGAGTTTTTCACCAAATTGGCTTGATTTAACACTTGGGTGATAAATAACTGCGCTTGCCCATCAAGGCTAATCGTCACTTCTGGCAAATCCACTGGCAACTCACCTTCTACCAAGCGATTGCCCGCTGATTTGTGAGCGTTTTCGGCGGCTTCTTTATCATGGAAACGCTCAATCAGCTCTAGTGCCAAAATACGTTTGACTTCTTGCGGATTGCGCCCGTTTTCGATGTCTTTTAGCAAGGCTTCGACTTCATCCATGGGTTTGAAGCTAAGTAGCTCAAAATAACGCGCAATCAAAGTGTCTGGCATGGACAAGATTTTTTGGTACATGGAGCCTGCGCTGTCATAAATGCCGATGTAATTGCCAAGCGATTTACTCATTTTTTGTACGCCGTCTAAGCCTTCCAAAATCGGCACGGTGATACAGACTTGTGGCACTTGACCGTAGCGAGATTGCAAGGTACGACCCATGAGTAGGTTAAAGGTTTGGTCAGTACCACCTAGCTCAACATCGGCTTGCATGGCGACTGAGTCATAACCTTGCACCAGTGGGTACAAAAATTCATGAATCGAAATCGGCGTTTGTGAGGCATAGCGTTTTGAGAAGTCATCGCGCTCGAGCATACGAGACACGGTTTGCTGGCTTGCCAAACCAATCATGTCGCCTGCTGACATTTTACTAAACCAATCGGAGTTAAACATCACTTGGGTTTTGGCAGGGTCAAGGATTTTAAATACTTGCTCTTTATAAGTTTGGGCATTCTCCAGGATTTTTTCTTCAGACAATGGCGGACGAGTGGTATTTTTACCCGTTGGGTCGCCAATGCGCGCGGTATAATCCCCAATCAAAAACAACACTTGGTGTCCCAAATCTTGAAAATGCTTGAGCTTATTGATTAAAACCGTATGACCCAAGTGCAAATCGGGTGCGGTCGGGTCAAACCCTGCTTTGACTCGCAGTGGGCGGTTTTCCTTGAGTTTTTTAATTAAATCGTCTTGCGAAATAATTTCGTGCGTACCACGTTGGATGAGTTTGAGTTGTTCTTCTGCTACTAAAAATCTATGAGTAGAATCGGTCATGCTTACCTCGAAAAAAGCGCGGGTTAAAACGGTTGAAAAGAAACGGCTGAAAAAAAGTGAAGTTTAGCCATTATAACAAATTTGCAGATAAAATAAGGCAGGCTTTTAGTATGCTATAATCAAGGCACTCTCTACTTTGACAGCACTAACGAGAATAATGATGAGCCAAACGTTGCCGACTGGACTACCTGCCAACCTGCCTTTTGATGAAGGGTTTTTTAGCCATTTTACCGACATCATGGATGATATGATGACGACCAAAGAAAACCCACTTGCCGACTCGCCGTATGTGATTGGCATGATGGGTGGCACCAGCCTTGACGGACTCGATGCGGTGCTGTGCCAGTTTTATGAGATTGATGAAGACAATGATGAGCCTGTCGAGATTTTGGCGACGGTGAGCGAGCCGTTTCCTGATGATTTACGCGCCGTGTTGTTAGCACTCACCCAACCAAACGGGGTGGCACAACTCATCGCTGATGATAATTTGGCGTTCGAGAGCGAACTTGATGTATTTGGTTGGGCGAGCGTGTTTTATGCTGAGTTTGCCGCAAGTTTGGTCAATCAATTGCTCGAGAAAGCGCAGGTCACCCCTGATGAAGTAACCGCGATTGGTTGTCATGGGCAAACTGTGCGTCATCGTCCACAGTGGTCTTTTAGCTTGCAACTGCTTGACCCGAGTGTACTCGCTGAGCGCACTGCTATTGCGGTGGTGAGCGATTTTCGGCGCCGTGATATGGCAGTGGGTGGGCAAGGCGCGCCACTCGTACCTGCGTTTCACCAAGCCATGTTTGCTACACCGCCTTATCATGTCGATAAAGTCATGCCAAAAGTGATTTTAAACTTAGGCGGTATCGCCAATATCACGGTACTTGATGGCAGCGATGATGTGATTGGATTTGATACAGGGGTGGCAAATTTGCTCATTGATGGTTGGTGCCAGCGTCATACCGAGCAAAGCTATGATCACAATGGCGACTGGGGAAAATCGGGGCAAGTGCTTGAGCCGTTATTAAGTTTGCTTTTGACCCACCCATTTTTTGCCAAGCCGTTCCCAAAAAGCACTGGGCGAGAGGAGTTTAATTTGGCTTGGCTTGACGCTATGCTAGAACAATTGGGTCAGCAATTCCCTAATTTGGCGTACTCACCTGCCGATGTGCAAGCGACGTTGGTGGCGCTTACCGCTAAATCCGTCAGCGATGCCATTGTGTCCGTCACTGATGGTGCGCAAGGCGAGTTGTTTGTCTGTGGTGGTGGGGCGTTAAATGCCTATTTAATGAGCCGTTTACAAGATAATTTAGCCACTTGGAGCATACAAACTACTGACAAAATTGGGCTGTCGCCGTTGTGGGTCGAAGCCGTAGCGTTTGCGTGGCTGGCTCAGCAGACGATTTTGAACGTACCGAGTAACTTGCCGAGTGTCACTGGGGCAAATAAAAAAGTGGTGCTTGGGCAGGTGTGTTTCTAGAACAATTGGTTTTAATTTGAAAGTTAAATCAATTGTTTTAAAGCGATAATTATGTTATAGTTTTAGCTATAAATGGATTGGGGGTGCCCAGTCGGCGTTATAGTCTCGGTGGATTCATCGGGACTTTTCGCTTTTTAGGAGTATGGGTTTTTAGTTTACTATCTCTCTACTTATGGAAAATGCTTTAACCCCACTTGGTCAAATTCTCTGCCAACTTGGTTTCGCCCACCTTTACAATAAAATTTTGCTTTCAAAATTTCAAATGCACGATTAGCTTGATCTGGTTGATACACATAACGACCAATCGGGCGAGCTACCAAATCCACCAATTGTAAACCCACAGAGTTAGTCATTTTTGAAACGACTTTGACCTTGAAAGGCAAAGGGATTTTAAAACGATTTTCACCATTGCAAATTCGCAAAAATTCCAATTCTAATTCGTTATCTTCTTTTGCACCACGACTCTCTACTGCCACAAACGTGATTTTATCCTGTTGAGATTTTTCAATCATCAATTCATAAAGTGTTTCGATACAATGCTTTAGGGAATAGTGATAAGCGTGTAATTCTTTGATTTGCTCAGCTTTAATTTTATGCTTTTCAATTACATGAGCGATTAAAATAAAGTTACTTTCACTCATGATTTGATTCAACTTTTCTAAAAATTGACGCTTTTCTTCAGCTGATTTAAAAATATTGAAATCGCCTTTTTCTTTTCGAATTTCATGCTCATGTAAAACCACGAAATCATGTCCAAAAGTATCAAACTTTAAACGTTGGACTTTGGGTACAACTTTATTTAAGTAATGCGATTTATAAAACACACAGAAAGCGAGAGCGAAAATTGGATAACTCTTATCAATAGACGTTAAGCTATGGTCGCCACTTTCGTCCACATACACCATAAAATCGCTAAATTGTGGCATTTATAACCCTTAAAAACATTGTTTAATTTATCAGATATTATATACAATCAACTTAAAGACGTTAAAGTTATTGTGTTTACACTCGTACACTATTTTTGCTAAACTTTCATAAAATGTTATTCCAAAAATATTATTCAAAAATTCGAGCATAAAATGACCACAAAATTTAGCCAAAAAAAGCCCCGCTACGACGAACGCCCCGACCATGAACGTATTGTCATCACAGGCATGGGAGCCATTACCCCGCTAGGACTCGATGTAGAGAGCACTTGGCAACGGCTCATCAATGGCGAAAGCGGTATCAAAGCGATTAGCCATTTTGACGCCACTGACTACCGCGCGCAAATCGCCGGCACAGTGGAAGGGTTTGATATCGGCTTGTACATGAACGCCAAAGACGCGCGTCGCTATGACACCTTTGTACAATATGGCGTTGCCGCAGCAGCGCAAGCCTTGAAGCAAGCAGGCTTTATCAGTGAGTTGCAAGCTGCGCCTGTACAGCAGGTTGACCCCGACCGCATCGGGGTGATTATCGGCTCAGGGATTGGCGGTATCACGACTATTGAAGACACAGCGGTAAAGCTTCATAGCGAAGGTCCGCGTAAAATCTCGCCGTTTTTTGTGCCCTCAGCCATTGTGAATATGGCAGCTGGGCAAGTGGCGATTCGTCATGGGATTAAAGGATTAAATCTTGCCACTTCTACCGCTTGTACCACAGCGACTCATGCGATTGGCTTAGCCGCACGATTGATTGCGTATGGCGATGCCGATGTGATTGTAGCGGGTGGCTGTGAAAAAGCCTCAAGCCAGCTGGGTATTGGTGGGTTTTCAGCAATGCAAGCGTTATCAACGCGCAACGATGCACCGACCAAAGCCAGTCGTCCATTTGACAAAGACCGTGATGGTTTTGTGCTGGGTGATGGGGCAGGCGTGCTGGTGATGGAAAGCCTTGCCCATGCCAAAGCGCGCGGTGCGACGATTCTGGCAGAGTTTATCGGCTTTGGCATGAGTGATGATGCCAGTCATATCACCGCGCCACCGGAAAATGGTGATGGTGCCGCTATGGCGATGCGTCACGCCTTGAGTGATGCTGGCATTGCACCAAGTGACGTTGGCTACATCAATACCCATGGCACCAGTACCCCAGCGGGTGATGTGGCAGAGAGCCGCGCGATTGCGGGTATCTTTGGTGAGAACATGGTGGTAAGTTCCACCAAATCGATGACCGGTCATCTACTGGGCACTGCAGGGGGTATCGAAGCGATTTTCACCGTTAAGGCGCTGCAACAACAAATATTACCACCGACCATCAATTTGGATCATCAAGACCCTGAGTGCAAGCTTGACTATGTGCCGCATACAGCCCGAAAAGTCGACCACTTAACCCATGCGATTTCTAACAGCTTTGGGTTTGGTGGTACTAACGGCTCGCTGCTGTTTGCCAAATGGCAGTGACGATAAATAGCAATCACTGTGATGATAGCATTGACTTTTTCATTGGTACTTTAACGGTGTGAATTTTGAAAACGGCTATTGAAATTGTAGCCGTTTTTTCGTTAAATGAAGCTATCCTATTTCATCCTTAACGCTGGACACCATTCATGTCAGGATTTGCCTTTTCCCACCAATTTTCAAAGCGCTGGCTTGCCACCCCTACCCCTGTCAAACACGCCATTATTCAAGAACTCGATGATATCGTTACCTTGCTTCACCCCGATACCGACCTTGATGAGTATCAATTTAGCGTGCCTAATCTGCATGATAAAGTCGAGGAATTACTGGCTATCGAGCGTGACCACCAAGAAAAATTACAAGCGCAAGCACGTGAGCGCGAGCTTGAAGAACAACGCCTAGAACAAGAAAGATGGGAAAAGCATAGGCTAGAACAGGAGTGCTTAGAAACTGAACGCTTAGAAATCGAGCGCTTGGAAAAAGAGCGCCTTGAGCAACAACGACTTGAACAACAGTGCCTTGAACAAGCACAGTTAACACAAGAAAACGAAAAAGAACGCCAAGCGCAAGAAGAACGTCTACAACGCGAACGCCAAGCACAAGATGACGCAGCCATTGCGGTGCTCGAGCAAGAACGCGCCATTGCCAAACAAGCGCATATGGCAAAACAAAGCAATCCTCCCCAACCAACGATGCAACTATCAACTGGCTCAATCGAGGTTGCGAATCACGAGCTAGATGAACAAGCTCAATCCACGGATGCCGCAACTAGCGATGTCACGATTGAGCGCCATCGCAGTGAGATGGTCTATGCCATTGATCACACTGATACCGCTGATAACACTGATAACTTTGCTGAGCCGTTAGCTGATGACCCAACAGCCGCAGTGATGACCCATGAAACGCGCGTTACTGACCCACTTGCCGATACTGACAACCCATCTATCGCCACCACGCCCGCTATTGAACAAATCAAACAAGATATCGTCAAACATCTGCAAGGCTATATCGACAACTATTTGCTCGAATCGATGACGCTGATGAATGAGGATTTGACTCAATGGCTCAAAACCGAAGTGGAAAAACAACTGACTGTTCGTTTATCACAAAGCCATTAAACAGGCACTTGACTAAAGATATCGTTAGATAACCCATAGTGATGACGGGCTTTGATACATTGCTCGTCACCGACTTGTACCGATTGGCAGGTGCTTGAGCGTTTATCATAGATTTGGCAGGCCACCGAGTTACCAACTTCGCCCGCTAATGCAATACATCTGACCGGCTTTGTTTCGGTACCTTTCATACAGGTATAAAAATCATTGACTTTGACCGTCATCTCCTCGGGGATACCGAGTGCCTCGCCTTCTGCCCAATAAAAAGACACCCGATAGTTAGCGCAACATGCGCCACAGTGCATACAGATATCGCTATCCGCAGCTGCGATTGATTTAAAAAAAATTTCTGCCATTGTTACAATGCCATGTCATTATCATTGTTAACTAGCCGTTTCATCCAAAACGGCTAAAAATTTAATATTAGCCGTGCAACACTTTATAAATGGTATTGGCCATCACCTTGCCAATGCCATTTACTTGCCCAATTTCATCTTGTGACGCACCAAGCAGCTGCTGCAAGCCGCCAAAATGATTGAGTAACTCTCGGCGGCGTTTTTCGCCAAGCCCAGGGATGGCTTCTAGCACTGAGCTTGAACGGCGTTTATCGCGTTTTTTGCGGTGTGCGGTAATGGCAAAGCGGTGCGCTTCATCGCGGATATGCATAATCAAATGCAGTGCCTTGCTATCAGCCGGCAAATCGAGCGGCTCACGGTCAATAAAATGCAGTACTTCAAGCCCAGCCTTGCGACCTTCGCCTTTTGCCACCCCAACGAGCAAGGTTTGGGTTAAAATCCCCAGCTCGCTCAGTACGTCTTTTGCCATATTAAGCTGCCCTTTACCGCCATCAATCAGCAATAAATCTGGCAGCGGCTGTTTGCTATAGCGGCGGGTCAATACTTGCTTCATGGCGGCATAGTCATCACCACCCGTGATGCCATGAATGGCATATTGGCGATAGTCGCGTTTGCGCAGCCCGCCTTGGTCAGCGACCACGCAGCTAGCGATGGTGGCCTCACCCATGGTGTGGGAGATATCAAAACATTCGATACGGTCGAGCGATTTGCCTTGTAGTGCCTCTTTTAATACCGCATTGAGCGCGTTAAAGCGAGATTTGACTTCCAAATAATCGCCCAATTTGGTTTGCAGGGCGTTGTTGGCATTCATTTGGGCAAGGGTGAGCCATTCATTGCGCTGCTCACGAACTTTGGTTTTTATCGTCACCTTTTTGCCAAAGGTTTCAGTTAAGGCTTCTGTCATCGCGGTTTGGTCGGGCAACTCATGACTTATAATCAGCTCTTCGGGCAAATCATCACTGACTTGAAAATAAAATGAGCTGACAAACTCAGACAAGTTATCCGCTATGTCGTTTTCGCTATCCACATCAGGAAAATAATTGTTGCCACCCAAAACCTGCCCATTACGCACATTCATGACATGCACACAGGTAATGCCCGCTTGACTGGCGATGGCGATGATATCGGCTTCACCTTTGACCGTATATACCGCTTGTTTGGCTTGTACTTCGCGTAGCATCGAGAGTTGGTCGCGATACAAGGCGGCTTGCTCAAAGTTCATGTCTTCAGCCGCTTGCTCCATTTTACCCACCAATTTTACTTGCAAATCCGTGCCTTCACCTTTTAAAAATCGAATGGTGTTGTTGACATCATCGGCATAGTCTTCGGGCGATACCAGCCCCACACACGGCGCTTTACAGCGTTTTATTTGGTACTCTAGGCAAGGGCGTTGACGCTGGGCAAAAAATGTATTGGTACATTGGCGCACCATAAACATTTTTTGCATCATTAGCAAGGTTTGTTTGGCGGCATGCGCCGAAGGAAAAGGTCCAAAAAATCTGCCTTTTTGGTGTTGTCCTTTACCGCGCCCATAGGCAAGTCTTGGATAAGGTTTATCGGCTGAGATAAACACGTATAGATAGGATTTATCATCACGCAGTAGCACGTTGTAGGGCGGGCGATGGAGCTTGATAAGGTTTTGCTCAAGCAGCAGCGCTTCGGTCTCAGAGCGGGTTATGATGGTTTCGATGTTGTCGATACGTTGCACCAGCGCCCGCGTTTTGGGGTGGTCGATGGTTTTGGCAAAGTAGCTATTGACGCGGCTTTTGAGCGATTTGGCTTTGCCCACATAGATGATGTCGCCATTTTTGCCCAGCATTTTGTACACGCCTGGCAAGTTGGGCAGGCGCTTAATCAAGTGATCCAATCGCGCTTTGCGGTCGGCAGTCGCTGCAGCAATTTCAATGGTTGCAGGGTCGATGGCTGGATTCACGCTGCTTTTTCTTTCTTTGGGCATTTGATTTAATTTACTTTTATATGGTTTTGCTACTATATTTAGTTGTTTTCATTGATTTTCAATCTATATCATAAAATAGTAGCTGAATGTAGAATTCACTGTACTTATAAGAATGACATTTTAAGTAATCCTTTCTACTATAGTTCAACTCACTATTAGTCAATTGCAAAACCCATTAAACGAAAGTCTGTTATAAAACACTCTCTATCTTCGCCTTCTAATTGATTCATTAGATGTCTTAAGTTAAATGGGATACTCTGTGTGATATCAGATTTCAATAATTTCGATACATAAAAATCCTGAAATAAATTTTCGGCTAGAACGAAAATACAAAAATTAATAAGTAATCTTTGTGCTTTCGAATAATTAGATTCAAAATCATATATTAGATAATCAAGAGAGCTTCTTAAAATTTGGTCATTATTCGCATTTTGAATCAAATGTATGTATAAACTATCCAAAATCTCTAATCTAGTTTCTTCATAACTTAAAGGCATTTGATTTATACTCATATATCACTGTTTTGACTTTTAAGTAATTTCAATCTTAAAATACTAATCCGATCCCCCACTTTTGACCCGAATGGTTTGTCCTGCGGGGCGTTTTTTTACCCAATTGATAAATTTTTGCATCTCGGTATGTTCTTTTAGCCGCTCAACCGTATGGTAGTAGCTGGATAATTCTTGGTTGCTAAACACTTCATGCACCTGTGCGTGACAAGCAGGACACAGCATGGCGATGTCGTTTTTCATTTCATCACGGCTAAATTCGCGTTTGGTACGGGCTTTGTCGTGGCGGGATTTGGGAATCAAATGATGCTGGGTTAATTCAACTTCATCACGTCCACACAATTCACAAGGTGGCGATGGCGCTTTTTCAGCCAAAATCGCCTCCCAGAATGCTGCATCTTCGTTATTTTTTGCTTTACCTTTTGCCATTATTTTGTCATGCTTTGCTATCAGTTGTATCCATCATACAATAGCATTGTTGCCTTGCCAATGGCGTGTTGTCCACTACTTTTTTTCATGTTAAAAACGAGTCTGCCATGTTATTCAATTTATCCAAGCTATCTAAGCTAAGCCAAACCTTTCAATCTCAAGCTAAAGATTACCTTAATCCGTTTCATAACCCCAAGCTGTTAAAGCAGTTTTTTAACTTTTATCCGCCATATTTTGGGGCGGGTATCCGTGTTGACACCCTTGATTTCGCCAACCATCATATTCGCGTGCGTTTACCGCTAAACAAACTCAATCAAAACATCGTCGGCACCCAGTTTGGGGGCAGTTTGTATTCGATGACTGACCCATTTTTGATGATTTTGTTGATGCAAGCGTTGGGCAATGAGTACGTGGTATGGGATAAGTCGGCGAGCATTGATTTTGTTAAAGCGGGCAAAAGCGATGTGTTTGCCGATTTTCACCTTGATGACGCCGAAATCGATACCATAAAAGCCTTAGCAAAGGATGGTAAAGCGGTGTTCCGCAATTATGACGTACAAGTGGTTGACGACCAAAATGAGGTGGTCGCCACTGTCACCAAAACCCTGTACATTCGGTTACGAGCCTACAGTAAATCAAAAAACCAAACGGTCAGAATTTAGCGGAAGGGCGTTAGTCTTTGACCGCCATGGTGATGGTATAGGTTTTGCCTTGTTTGAGCTTATCGCTATTACCAAAAACTTCGGTAAATGAGCGTTTCATAAAGTCCCGCAAGCCGTTGATGGTCACCACATAGAACCGTGCGCCACTTTCCATCGCATTGTAGGCATCGAGCAAATACAGATAATGCTGTTCTTTACTGGCTTTGGCAGGTAAGTTACTCATCACTAGGCTAAATTTTTTGTCTTTTTCAACATCACGAAAGCCATTGGATAGCTGAACTTGGGCATTATTTAAATGATTTTTTTGGCAGTTAAGTTTGGCATATTCCACCGCCACGAAGTCTTTGTCGATGAGCAAATGCTGTCCGTTTGGGCATTCACGGGCGGCAGTCATACCCAGTACGCCATAGCCACAGCCTAGGTCGATTGAGTGGTCATCGGCTTTGAACTCGATATAGTCAAGCAGCATAAGGCTACCCTCATCGAGTTTTTCAGGCGAGAAAATTCCCCAAGTGCTGGTAAAGTGAAACGGCTTGCCAAGCACATCTTGGGTGAACTGGATGTCTTCGCGCCAGTAGGCAGATTTTTTGAGTAAGTCGGTGGGGATTTGGTGCATGGAGTTTCCTTTAAAGGTTATATTTTAGGCTTTTGAGCAATAAGTGTGGTAACGGTTTGATGACTAGCAACCCAGTTGGCTGTTTCTTGACAACGATAACCAATAATTTTAATAATTTTGTTATAGATGCTTAATAGTTTTTCATCAAAAATCGGCTCATGATGGGCAATGCGATTGCGTAATCGGCGAACAATATCTAAATCATTATGCAAATGCTCACGATTTTTTTGCACAGATCTTGATAGATTAGCATGGGGAAAAATAAGTTGGAATTGGCTATCCCAAAGCCTAGTATCGTGGCGCTGTGTGAGCATGGCTTGCCAAAATACAAAGTTTAATTCGGGTATAATTTTTGGGATATAATTAAGGGTATGTTGTTTCGTTGCTTTATCTAAATCTGTTCTTTGATTATATTTTGGTTTTGGATGATTAGGTAAACTATTAATAAACATATGATTATTGACCCAATTACTACCGTACTGCGTATAGAGTATTTCAGCAATGGCATTGCGAATCGTGACTTCACAAATATGTAATGGAAACAAAAATGCCCCCGAAATTTGAGCATTCCAAAGGTACAATTCAACGGCTTGCTCTCTTGTTTTGGTCTTATTTTCATAAGTTTGCATTCTTTCAAAAGAAAGCGTTTGGAAAATTTGATTAAGCTGTGTTGAATTCATTCAATAAAATCCGTATAATACGTACTATGTGAGCTAGAGGATACGTGAGCGAAAGCTTCCACCTTTAGTATAGTAAAACACCTGTCATTTTGGCAGGTGTTTTGCTTTTTATGCTATATCACCTTACTAAAGCGATTGCCTTCTTTACTCGCCAAATAAGTATCAAATACCATTGCTACATTGCGTCCAAGCAGTCGCCCTTTTGGTAGCACCCGAATCCCTTTAGCATCCATATCAACGAGTTTATCCGCTTGCATCTCGCCCAGTTGGCGGATTTCATCAATAAAATAGGTCATCGGGTCAATACTAAAACGCGCATTCACATCCTTAAAATCAATATAATCATGGCATAGCAGATTCATAATCACATAACGGCGCAGCAAATCAGGCAAGCGCGCAGAAATCACCTTCACCGCAGGCAATTTTCCTGCATTGATGAGATTTTGATAATCGCTTAAATCCGTTGGATTTTGCAAAATATGCAGACCGATTTGGCTAATCGACGACACCCCAAACCCCAGCAAATCACAATTACCATGCGTGGTATACCCTTGAAAATTGCGGTGTAATTTGCCCTCACGTTGGGCAATCGCCAGCTCATCATCAGGTTTGGCAAAGTGGTCAATGCCGATATATTGATAGCCTGCGTCAGTCAGGGCATGGATAGTATTACCGAGCATGGTCAATTTGTCGGCAGGGCTTGGCAAATCCGCTTCATTAATCTGACGCTGACCTTTAAATCGCTCTGGTAAATGGGCATAGTTAAAAACAGACAGACGGTCTGGCGAGATAGCGATGATGCGCTCAACCGTATTGCGCATGCTATCCACCGTTTGGTGCGGCAACCCATAAATCAAGTCAATATTGATAGAATGAAACCCGAGGCGGCGAGCTTCCGTCATCACGCCTCGAATCATTTCTTCTGACTGCACGCGATTGACGGCAATTTGTACTTTTTCTTGCAAATCCTGCACACCAAAGCTCACCCGATTAAACCCAAGTCCACGCAATATCTCAAGCGTGGTCGGGCGCAATTCTCGCGGGTCAATTTCAATCGAATAATCAGCGGTAGGTTTATCACTAAAAGTAAATTGGGTTTGCAAAAAGTTCCACAATTTGACCAGTTCATCATCGGTCAAAAAGGTGGGTGTGCCGCCGCCAAAATGCACTTGCTCGACAATAGGGTCCCCTTGCATCAAGCTGCGTTTATGCCGAATTTCGGCAAAAAGATACGCTAAATAGTCGCCTGAATCACTGTTTTTCTTGGTGATGATTTTATTGCAGCCGCAGTAATAGCACAGGTGGCGACAAAATGGGATGTGAAAATACAAAGACACTGGCACCCGTGGGTCTTTTTCTGCCAAAACGCGGGCTTCCATGCCGTCAGCAATCGGGACAAATTCTAGTGCGGTTGGGTACGAGGTATAGCGGGGACCTGAGCGGTTGTATTTATTGATGATAGCTTCATTAAATAAATGGGTTTGGGTCGTGTAGCTACGATTGGCATTGGCATACGGATTTTCGATGATTTCGACAGGACGGTCAAAAGTGGGCAGTTCACTGTCAGATAAAGGGCGAGTTTGGTCTGTCATAATAGTCTCGTATAGCGTGTAGCATAAAATTCTCGGAATATTGGTTGTGATTATACCATAGTCATCCCAGATAGCCGATGATGAGAAAGCAGATGAATTATGCTATGATTTAGCCGTTTTTTATCAAAAATTGTCTAGTTGCTGCCATAAAAAAACTGCCTGTCTTGTGTCAAGGTAGCCGCCAAGTGGTTGGAAAAGGATTTTAAAAATGTCGTTTGCTCAAGTATATACGCGCTCGGTGGTAGGTTTAAACGCGCCAAGCGTGATGGTTGAAGTACATTTATCGCAAGGATTGCCTGCAGTCACCATGGTCGGCTTACCTGAAGCAGCGGTACGCGAGAGTAAAGATAGGGTGCGCTCTGCCATTATCAACTCGGGTTTTCAATTTCCCAATCGCAGATTAACTATCAACCTTGCGCCCGCGGATTTACCCAAAGATGGCGCACGGCTTGATTTACCCATTGCTATAGGCATCTTGGCAGCGAGTGGTCAAATTGATGAAACCGTGCTTGCGCAGTACGAGTTTATTGGCGAATTGGCGCTCAATGGCGATTTACGAGGCATTGCTGGGGCGTTGGCAGTATCGCGTGCACTCAAGGCAGACCAGCGCATCTTGATTGTTCCCAAAGACAATGCCGATGAAGCGGTCAAAGTCGAGGGCGTGAGGGTGTTGCAAGCCGATACCCTCAAAGCTGTGTGCCAACACTTGATGAATGAGCAACAACTCAGCCAAGCCGAGCATAAGACATCCTACCAATCAGCCAATTACATGCTTGATTTAGCCGATGTCAAAGGACAACACCAAGCTAGACGTGCGCTAGAGATTGCGGCAGCAGGCGGACATTCGCTACTATTTTGTGGCTCACCTGGGACAGGCAAAACCTTGATGGCATCTCGCCTACCCACCATTTTGCCACCGCTCAACGACCATGAAGCACTCGAAGTTGCCAGTATTTACTCGATTGCCAACAGTGATTATGACTACGGCACACGCCCTTTTCGCCAAGTCCATCATACTACTTCAGCGGTGGCGCTCGTGGGGGGTGGCTCCTCGCCCAAACCCGGTGAAATCACGCTCGCCAATCGGGGGGTGTTATTTTTGGATGAGATTCCAGAGTTTGATCGCAAGGTGCTTGAGGTACTCAGACAGCCCATCGAGAACAAAGAAATTGTCATCAGCCGTGCCAACTCTCAAGTACGCTTTCCCGCCAATTTTCAGCTGGTAGCAGCGATGAATCCCTGCCCCTGTGGCTACTATGGGGATAAATCAGGTCGCTGCCAGTGCCGACCTGAGCAAATCAAACGCTATCAAGAAAAGCTATCAGGACCTTTGCTTGACCGTATTGATTTGCATATTACCGTGCCTGCCCTGCCTGCCAGTGATTTGCAGTCAGCACAGAGGGGTGAGTCTTCTGCGGTAGTGCGTGAGCGGGTGATACAAGCCTATCAGCGTCAGCAAACCAGACAGGGCAAAGCCAATAATGAACTCTCCCCCAGTGAACTTGACCAATTTGCGCCGCTTGGCGATGCAGAAAGTCGTATTTTGGCAATGGCACAAAGTCGGCTGAATCTGTCCGCGCGCGGCTATCATCGCGTCCTTCGCGTCGCCCGCACGATTGCGGACTTGGCAGGTAGTGACAATATTCAGACACCGCATTTAACTGAGGCATTAAGTTACCGTAGTCAATTAACGAATGCCTAATTTTCGTGCTAACTCATCATAGAGCAAGATATAGCAAGGCTATAAAAACGGATGCTCGCGAAAAAATGTGGGCGGCAGGTTATCGTATTGGGTGTCGTTGACGTATTTGGCTTCAAACTGTTTTTTTAGCGCTTTGTAGTCCGCATTGGCGCGGCATTCATCCCATTTTTGCTTAAAAATTTTTGCAGATTGGGCTTTGATTTGTGCGGATTCAAGCTGCTGTGATTGCTGCGGCAATTGCTCACGCCCATGCGCGCCACTTTGTCCTTTTTTAGCGTCAGGGACAGCGCCGTCATATTTTTTGCCCCCTTTGTGATTGGCATAACGACGCGAGCGCGTATAACCCATTTGGATAAATTTACGCGCCATATCAGCACCGACAAAATCCCCTTGGGCAAGATAGTCCAAAAACATCGCATAGATGGTATCGCTGCTCTCGCGCGCAAGTTGTGGCGTAGCAAATCGCCAATGCGGCAGAATCTCGGATTTATATGGCTCTACCAATAATACCCCTTGCTCACCGCGCCCCACCCGATACAACGCTGGATGCTCGCGAAAATTCAGCGTGTCAAAGTTAAGATGATAGTTAAACTCGTGCATGACTCAAAAACTCAGTCAGCGTGGCAAAGTCATCAAACGTATGGGTCGGATGATAATCACGAATATCCTGCCCATAGTTATAGCCGTATGACAACCCAAGCGTATCCATGCCCGCATTGTGCCCTGCCAAAATATCGTTTTTGGAATCACCAATCATATAGCTTTGAGCGATGCTAAAGCCTAATTGGTCACAGACGTGCAGTAGCGGCATCGGGTCAGGTTTTTTGGCAGGCAAGCTATCACCACCCAAAATATAAGCAAAAAGGGCTTGCCAACCCAATTTTTCAACAATCGCAGGAACAAAATCAAGAGGTTTATTGGTGGCGATAGCGAGGGTATAGCCTTGCTCTTTAAGCTCACGTAACCCTTCGCTCACCCCTGCATAGGGCTGGGTTCTGACACAGGTGTTTTGATGGTAGTAGTCAAAAAAGAGGGCAAGCGCCTGATTGCTATCGTATTCAGTGAGATTGGGGTCAATGGTTTGTGCGCCTGATAAGGCACGTTGCACCAGTACTTTGCCACCATTGCCGACCCAGTTGCGGATGACATTTTCGCTAAAGTTGACTTTGCCAAGCGTGGTTAGCATCGCATTGACGGCGTCCGCCAAATCTGGGACACTATCAATCAAGGTACCGTCCAAGTCAAAAATAAGTAATGATTTTTGGGTGATATTTTCCCCAGTGGGTGTGGGGAATGGGGTGTTAAGTGATTCGCTAGACATGGTGTTTCCTATCGTTTTTGTCACCAAAGTTGATAGGCTACAGTGTAGCAGAATCACTTAAAATTACCATGCAGCCGTCCATTAAAATAACCTAACCCTGACAACCAATTCCGGCTCAAAGCAGATTTGACTAAAAACGTTAGTTTTCGCCACTGCTCGGTTGATAATCTAGTGAGGCATCATTGATTTCATTGCCAGCTGCGGGATTCAGCGCGCTGTCCTTTTTGGCACCCAGTTTTTGATAACGCACATCTTCACCGGTAATACAAAAAATCAATTGCTCAGCGATATTACGCGCATGCGCACCAATACGCTCTATCGAACGCAGCACCCATAAAATATCAATGACTTTTGCGACATAGCGACCATCTTCCATGATGTAGGTCATCATCGCACGTGACGCGGATTTGTACATCGCATCAATTTCACTATCCTGCTCTATCACTTGATAAGCGCCTGTCGCATCAAACTTGGCAAAAGCTTCTAGCGCATTTTTTAGCATCATCTGCACAAAATTACCCATTTGATGCGCTTCATGATACCCAATCGGTGATTGACCTTCACGGGTGGCACGGCGCGCCATCTTGGCGATTTTTTTGGCTTCATCACCAATACGCTCAATGTCAGCACCGCATTTGCTCACTGCCATGATTAGGCGTAAGTCGGTGGCGGCAGGTTGACGACGTGCCAATACTTTGACCACCAAATCATCTAGCTGCTGCTCAGTAAAGTTGATTTCTTTATCACCATCAATGACATCTTCGGCAAGCGCCACATCACTTTTTACCAAAGATTCAATTGCTTTGGTGAGATTGGCTTCTGCCATGCCACCCATTTTTAAAAATAAATTGACCAAGTTTTGTAAATCTTGGTCATAACTTTTTGATAAATGCTCACCAATTAAATTCATATTTCCCTTCCTAACTCATGGATTGTGACTCATGGACTGTGCAAAATTGTTATTAAAAAAGCCGTTAAAGAAAAGCTAACTATAACTAAAAATTACGACAAAATGATGAAAAATAGCGCGACTATTCGCTGATATTGCATCATACAAACCTAACAAAGATTTCAATGTCATCAAACTTTAACATAACCGTAACAGGTTTGACATTTTGTTACATTAATATGGCAACAATTTTTCAGCTTTGGGTGATTTAAAACGCGACATATTGGTTGGCGACTCCCAAGCTAATTTCCCATCTTCCCTGACAATCATCTTATTTGTCCATCAAGGAATTCTTATGAAACTATCACATTTAATCGTCAGTGTGGCGTTAGCTGCTGTAGGCGTACAAGCCAATGCTGTCAACATCACAGGTGCGGGTGCAACCTTCCCACAACCTGTTTACTCAAAATGGGCAGGCGCGTATCAAAAAGCCACGGGTAACCAAATCAACTACCAAGGTATCGGTTCTTCTGGCGGCATCAAACAAATCCAAGCAAAAACGGTTGATTTCGGTGCCACTGATGCGCCAATGAGCCCAGCAGAGCTTAACGCAAGTGGTTTAGTACAGTTCCCAGCCGTTATCGGTGGTGTTGTACCTGTGGTTAACATCGCTGGCGTAAAACCAGGTCAATTAAGACTATCGGGCGCCGTCCTTGCTGACATCTATATGGGTAAAATCAACAACTGGAGCGATGCGCGTATCAAAGCATTAAACCCAGGCGTTGCACTACCCTCTGCTAAAATCACCACGGTTAACCGTTCAGACGGTTCAGGTACCACGCACGTCTTTACAACTTACTTAAGCCAAGTATCAAGCGACTGGAAATCAAAAGTAGGCGCAGACAAAACCGTTAAATGGCCCAATGCTGCAGCAAGCGTGGGTGGTAAAGGTAACGAAGGCGTATCAAGCAATGTACAACGTGTTGCCAACTCAATCGGTTATGTTGAGTACGCTTATGCAAAACAAAACCGTTTAGCTTATACCCAACTTCAAAACCGCGCGGGTAAATTTGTGATGCCAGACGATTCAACGTTTGCCGCAGCGTCAAACATTAACTGGGCAAAATATCCTGGTTTTGCAGTGACCATCACTAACATGCCAGCAGCCAACGCATGGCCAATCTCTGCAGCGACTTTCATCCTTGTACCACGTGCTGGCGGTGCTAAAGCGAAAGAAGCGTTAAAGTTCTTTGATTGGTCATTCAACAATGGTGACGCAATGGCTACTTCTCTTGACTACGTACCACTACCAGCAGCAACTAAAGCCGCTGTTCGTAAAGAGTGGACTAAAGTTAAATAGTCATTTGTGTCACCCTACTAGATTAACTAGCCCTGCCGATTGGTGGGGTTTTTTAGCTTAAAATTTTGCCAAAAAAGAGCGTTATATTAGCTGATTATCTAGCACTTTGACTGTGTTATCGGTCAGATTGCCCGCAGCTTTTTGTAGGTCAATGTAGGCATTTAGATAATCAAAATATGCATTAATCAAATCGCGTTTGGCAGCGTGATATTGGCGCTCTGCCAGTAATGTATCCACCATCGAGCGCACCCCCAAATCATAGCCTGTTTTTGACGCTTGGGCGACGCGGCGATTGGCCTCCACCGCAATTTGCTGGGCTTTAATCGTGGCACGCTGTGCGACCAAATTTAGATACGCTTGGCTAGTCTGAGTCATCGCGGCTTGGTGCACATAGGCAAGGCGACTTTTTGCTGCTTGCGCTTGTAGATTCCCTTGCTCAACGCCTGCGCGTGTCCGCCCACCGGTATAAAACGGGAAATCCACTTCCACCCCAAAGCTATAATTGGTGCCATCAATAGCGCTTTGGTTATTATGGGTATAATCTTGCCACCCCACATTGCCTACCAAATCGACACGGGGGTAGAGATTGGCTTTGAGATAATCGACTTGTTTGTTGGCAATCGCCACTTGGGTTTGTGCTAGCTGAATATCGAGATTATTATTTTGTGACTGCTGCATCCAGTTTTCGATACTTTGACTTGCCACGAGATTCAAATCAGGCGGTGACTTGATACTGTCTAGCTGATTGATTGGTTGACCGGTGAGCAGTGATAACTGCTGTTTGGCATTTACGATTGCCACGTCATTGTTGGCAATAGAGGCGCTGACGCTTTCAAGCCTTGCACGGCTTTCTTCGGTATCTACCCGCGCCGCTACCCCTTGGGCGAGTCTCGCTTGCATCATGTCATTTTGTGCTTTGAGTGCGGTGAACTCGGCATTGAGGCTATCCGTCATCGCTTCAGCGCGCAATACATTGAGATAGGCTTTGCTGATTTGCTCGATTAGTTGTTGGTGCTGCTGTAATAGCTGGATGTCATTGGCTTGACTGGCGAGCACGGCTTTTTCATAGTTTGCCCATTTATCAGCACGAAACAAGGCTTGGCGCAGTCCGATACCAATTTGGCTTGCAGTATTGCCCGTGTCAGGGATGTTATCGTCTTTGGGATAAAACTGGTTATGTTTGACACTGCCTTGTAGTCCCACTTGCGGCAGCATATCGCCAAACGCTAGCTGCACATTTTTTTGCGTTGCCAAATAGTCATATTGCTGCCCTGCCCAATTGCCGTTGGTGCGCTGGGCTGCACTATACAACTCCCACAAATCCTTTGCCATCGCGGCTGGACTCATGGACATCGACCCTATCAATGACACTGCCATCGCCCCTAACCGCCATCGGGCGCCAGTCGCTTTACGATTCCACCAACTGATACATTCCATATCAATAATTACAACATTTTCAACAACCAAGGAGCCTCTATCATACCGATAGTTGTCAAAAAAATCAGTAATTTAGTTGAGTAAATCATCGGTACAAAATGGCTAAAAATCTATTAGGTAAACCTGTGAGTTTTTGTTAATATGGAGGTATTGACTCGGGGTGCAGTTGGGTGACATACCAACGGCTGAGACATACCCGTCGAACCTGACACGGTTAATACCGTTGTAGGGAAGTCGTCTATTAGGTTAGTTAGACCAATATTTTTCTAGAATCAGCCTTTTACTAGAACCAGTTTTTTCTAGAATCAGTTTTTTTAGAAACAGTCACACTCACCTATCTTCGCCCGAGTCCAGCAAACCATAACTTCATAACATAACATGGACTCGCTATGAACCAACTTACCAACGTTACTCACAAGACCCCTGCCCACCGTGACCCTACCGACGACCGCTTTGAAGAAGAAGCGCGTGATTTGACGCGCGCCTTACCGGCATCTCGCAAAGTCTATATCCAAGGCTCACGCCCCGACATCCAAGTACCGATGCGGGAAATCACCTTGACCGATACCCCGGTGGGCGGTTTTGGCAAGGCAGAAGGCGAAAAAAACCCACCGTTTTATGTGTATGACACCTCAGGGGTGTATACTGACCCCAATGTCGAGATTGACCTCACTAAAGGCTTACCAAAACTGCGTCAAGCTTGGATAGAAGCGCGTGGCGACACCGAGCAGCTTGCCAAACTCTCAAGCCAATACGGCAATGAGCGCGCCAATGACATCGCCACTGCTAACCTGCGCTTTGGGCATATCGACAAGCCAAGACGGGCGATCAATGGCAAAAACGTCACCCAAATGCATTACGCCAAACAAGGCATCATCACCCCAGAGATGGAATACATCGCCATCCGTGAAACCCAAAAACAGCATGGCCTGACTGATAGGCGCCAGCACGCTGGTAACAACTTTGGTGCCAATACCCCCAAACTCATCACCCCAGAATTTGTGCGTGCCGAAGTCGCTGCGGGACGGGCGATTATTCCCAATAACATCAACCACCCGGAATCAGAACCGATGATTATTGGGCGCAATTTTTTGGTTAAAATCAATGCCAATATCGGTAATTCAGCACTGGGCTCTAGCATTGATGAAGAAGTTGCCAAAATGACCTGGGCTACCCGTTGGGGCGCGGACACCATCATGGACTTGTCAACCGGTAAGCATATCCATGAAACCCGTGAATGGATTATCCGCAACTCCCCCGTGCCCATCGGTACCGTACCGATTTATCAAGCCCTAGAAAAAGTGGATGGCGTTGCCGAAGATTTGACATGGGACATCTTTAAAGACACCTTGATTGAACAAGCCGAGCAAGGTGTTGATTATTTTACCATTCACGCGGGTGTACTGCTGCGCTACGTACCGGTGACCGCCAATCGTTTGACAGGCATTGTCAGCCGCGGCGGTTCGATTATGGCGCAGTGGTGTCTTGCCCATCATAAAGAGAATTTTCTTTATACCCACTTTGAAGAAATTTGTGAGATTATGAAAGCCTACGACGTGGCGTTTAGTCTGGGTGATGGTTTGCGTCCCGGTTGCCTACAAGACGCCAACGATGATGCGCAGTTTGGTGAGCTCAAAACCTTGGGCGAGCTGACCCAAGTGGCATGGCAACATGACGTACAAGTTATGATTGAAGGTCCAGGACACGTTGCCATGAACCGTATCAAAGAAAACATGGACTTACAGCTTGAAGTCTGTAAAGAAGCGCCTTTTTACACACTTGGACCTTTGACGACGGATATCGCACCAGGCTACGACCATATTACATCTGCCATTGGTGCGGCGATGATTGGTTGGTACGGCACGGCCATGCTGTGCTATGTCACGCCAAAAGAGCATTTGGGCTTACCCAATAAAAAGGATGTCAAAGACGGTATCATCACTTACAAAATCGCCGCACATGCAGCGGATTTGGCAAAAGGACACCCAGGTGCCCAAGCGCGGGATAACGCCTTGTCAAAAGCGCGTTTTGAGTTTCGTTGGGATGACCAGTTTAATCTGAGCCTAGACCCAGACACGGCACGTGAATTCCATGATGAAACCTTGCCAAAAGAAGCGCATAAATCGGCGCATTTTTGCTCGATGTGCGGTCCAAAATTCTGCTCAATGAAAATCACCCAAAACGTGCGGGATTATGCAGCAGGGCTTGAGTTTAATAAGCCACAGCTTGGGCAAGACATCACCCCTGATACAGGTGAGTTATCGGATGCCAGCCACGCTATCAAGCAGGTGGATACTGAATTGGTCGGTCAAGTGGGTGAAGCGTCTGCCGATGAAGTCCGCCTAGGCATGGAGCAGATGAAGCAAAAATTTATTGAAGAAGGCAAAGAGTTGTATAAAACGGTTTAAGGGAATTTTAATTTTCTAAAAATCTTAGGTTGGTTTAGAATGGTAGGCAAGTTTTTGCCTACCATTTTTATTGAGAATAAGATAATGAATTATCAAATATATATTGAAAACTTAGGTGCTGTCGAGAAAGCGGATTTAAAAATTTCGCCATTAACCATTTTGGCTGGGGAAAATGGAACTGGTAAAAGCTTCGTTACTAAGTTCCTGTACTCAATTTTTAATGTCGCTATCTCTGATTTATTTTACGATAAAATTTATCACCAAATTAATATCACTCAGTCTAGTTTATCAAGTTTTATTCAAAACGAAGAATTTTCTAGTTTTGAATTTGAAATTCAATACTTAGCCGAAATACATAATTTTTTAAATGAAATTGACACACAAGCTATGAGTCTAAATATTCCTTTTGGATTATTTACACTTGAAGATATCACTAAGCTCGAAGAATATGTAAATACTTACAAAAATGAGATCCAAGGCATTCTTTCAAATTATAAACCGCCTGAGTCTAGTTTAATTACTGAAAGTAATGAACATCCTAATTCATTATCTCGGTATTTTAAAGAACTAGCGCTTAATCATCCATCATTTAGAAGTGAGTTATTAGCTAAAAATCTCTCAAATTTACTCTCTTTAATTAAAGATCCACAGGCTAGTTACCTGAAAATTTTCAGTGAAAAACTAGAAGATGAATTAAAAGAAAATTTTCAAATACCGCAGTTGAATTTACTAATTAACTCCTCAAAGGAAGTAGCGATATTTAAAATTGAAAGCTTTTTGAAAGTTTCAATTTTCGTTAATAACTCGCTAAATTTAGATTTTGACTTTGAGAATTTTCTTAATATTTACAATATAAACAGATTAGTCTTTTTTGAATCACCAATTTACTGGAAAATATTAACATTAATAACAAATCAAACTGTTAGTAAGAAAAAATTTTTATCTAAAAGAATTAATACAGAAATTCTAACAGGCATTCCAAAACATTTCCTAGATTTGAAGGAGCTACTTTTTACTGACTTTAAAGATGGTGAACGACCTAATTTTATTGTTGAAATAGCTAATGATTTACAACGTCATCTTAAAGGCAAGTTTCATACTAGCAATAATGATTTGACCTTTGAAAATGATAAGGGGCAAACAATCCCGAAAAGTCTTGTATCTTTTGGTATGACTAATCTTGGAATCTTACAAGCTGTACTAAGCAAAAACGTTATTAATGTAGGTTCATTTATATTTATTGATGAACCTGAATCAAACTTACACCCTGCTTGGCAAAATATACTTGCTGAAACACTAGTCAAGCTCGCAGAAAATGGTGTTTTTGTGGTCATCACTACGCACAGTACGGATATGCTTAAAGCGTTTGATATTATTACTCAAGAAAAACAGAAAGCTAATGATACTAAGATAAAATATGATTTCTTATCAACGTATTATTTCCAAAATGATGGTTTATTATTGGACACTTCTAACTCTGAATTATCCCCAATTGAGCAAGCAAGACAAAAGCTACTTGAGCCTTACGATAATATGATGGTTCGAGGTTATTTATTGTGAGTGGTGTCAATCTAGAACAATACAGACAATTAATAGAGCATAAGAAGGGGCAAGGAGAAGCAAAAGCTGAATCTTGTCCTTTTTTTGCTTATCAAATTGATGGGAATAACGGCTTAAGTGTTGGGTTAGAATTTAAAGAAGGACAAATCAGTCAAGCTGATTATGTTTTAATTGATAAACAATCTAATGAAGCTCAAATTCTTGAAATAACTGATTTATCCAATGCAATTCGTGAATGCTTAATTGCAGAAAGTATTGCACAAGAAGAGATTAAAAACTTTGCCAGAGAGATTGGAAAATCAGATAAAAAAGCTACCAAGTTAGTAAACCTCAAAATTTGGTATGAAGTTATCGGTGAAATTAAGAACAAGTGGTATGGCTCAATAGCAATTTTAGAACGTTATTGTCGAATAGATAACTATCCAAACAACCTAAATTACTCATTAGTTATCGTTGTTAAAAACAGTCAAGATAGTCGAAATATTGACAGCTTAAAATTAAAACTAAAAAACCTACAACCAATAATGGGGAATGTTGAAGTTATCAAAACACAGAATTTGGAAAATTTGCTAATTCTTAAAATGGTGTAGGCATGAAGAATTGTTAACCCTACATGCCTAGAATGCAAACTGGTGGCGATGACGGGAGTTGAACCCGCGTCCGTCAAATTAGTCTTTTAACCCAAGCACGTCTTGCATATCAAACTGTCCTGTTTGCTGCTCATTGACCCACACTGCAGCACGCACCGCGCCTGCGGCAAAGGTCATGCGCTCACGGGCTCTATGGGTGATTTCCACCATCTCGCCATCGGCGATAAACATCACCGTATGGTCGCCGACAATCTCGCCACCGCGAATGGCATGGATACCAATCTCGCCTGCTTTGCGTGCGCCAGTTTGACCTTCTCGGCCATAAATCGCCACGTCTTTTAGGTTTTGACCGCGTCCTTTAGCAACCGCTTCAGCCATCATATAAGCGGTGCCCGATGGTGCATCAATTTTGTGTTTATGGTGGGCTTCGATGACTTCGACATCGGCGCTGTCACCAAATGCTTTGGCAGCCATTTCAAGCAGCTTAAGGGTCAAATTCACCCCGGTTGAGTAGTTGCCCGCATACACGATGGCGATTTTTTCACTTGCCTGTTTTAAGATGGCGTTTTGCTCATCATTTAGGCCTGTTGTCCCAATGACCATATTGACGCCTTTGTCAGCACAAAGTTGTAAGTTTTTGGCAGTCGACTCAGGCAAGCTAAAATCTATAAGCACGTCAATATCATGAATAACCCCTGCCAAGTCATCGACCAAAGCGACATTAGTTTTGTCGAGATTAACTAGCTCGCCCGCATCCACGCCCAACAAGCTTGAACCTTGACGCTCTATCGCCCCTGTAAGGGTAGTTTGTGGATTTTGTGCCACCGCTTGAATCAGCATACGTCCCATGCGCCCACCTGCGCCTATGACCCCGATTTTTACCATTTGCTTATCCTTTATCTTGCCCAATTACCTATTCTAACTTTCTAATCTGATTTTCTAGCCTGATTTTCTAGTATAACTTTCTAAGTTCAAATCATAACAGCTTGTCTCGCTGAATCCTAGCTTAACTCAATACTGGCTTGTGCTAAAAAAAACCCTTGCAATCATTACAAGGGTTTAATGTTTCACGTGAAACACTTATCAAACCAATAAAACTTAGTCAAACAAATCTTTGACATCTTCTTTGAGTTTATCAAAGAAGGATTTTTTCTGTGGTGATTGTTGATGATCACCCATGGATGATTGTAGCTGACGAAGTAGCTCTTTTTGTTCATTGTTAAGGTTGGTTGGTGTCTCCACCACCACACGGCATAGCAAGTCACCTTTCATCGTCGTGCGCACCGGGGTAACGCCTTTGCCTTTGATACGGAATACTTTGTGGCTTTGGGTGCCTTCAGGAATGCGTAAATTAATACGTCCTTCAAGCGTTGGTACTTCCACCTCACGACCTAAGGCTGCATCCGAAAAGCTAATTGGCACATCCATGTATAAATCAGCGCCTTCACGGGTAAAAATAGGGTGCTGTGCCACACGAATTTCGACATACAAGTCGCCGCTTTCACCGCCTGTAATCGCTTCACCTTCGCCCGTTAAACGTACCCGATCGCCATTGTCGATACCGGCAGGGATGGTGACTTCAAGGGTGCGTGATTTTTCTTTAACACCCGAGCCATGACAGTCATTGCAAGGATTTTTGATTTGTTTACCTGAGCCGCCACAGTTGGGACAAGTTTGTTGCACAGCAAAAAAGCCTTGCTGCATACGTACCACGCCTACGCCGCCACAAGTTGCGCAGGTCACGATATCGCTGCTGTCTTTGGCGCCCTTACCATCACAAGTTTCACAAGGGGCAGGTGCGGTAAAGGTAATTTCTTTTTTTGCCCCTTGCACCGCTTCTTCAAGTGTCAAATCGAGCATATAGCGTAAATCTGAGCCGCGTCTGCTACGTCCACCCCCTGTGCGACCGCCAAAAATGTCGCCAAAAATGTCTTGGAAGCCGCCCGCGCTGCCACCACGACCGCCACCCATGCCGCCAAAAATATCGCCAAAAATGTCTTGGAAGTTGCCACCGCCAAAGCCGCCACCGCCCATGCCATTCTCAAACGCGGCATGCCCCATACGGTCATACGCTGAACGTTTGCTGTCATCACTGAGCACTTCGTATGCGATCGAGGCTTCTTTGAATTTTTCTTCGGCGGCAGGGTCATCAGGGCTACGGTCTGGATGATATTTCATCGCAAGTTTGCGGTAGGCTATTTTGATTTCTTGTTCATTAGCGGTTTTATCTACCCCTAATACTTCATAAAAATCGCGTTTTGACATAGTAACTCCTTTGGCAGCATAGTTTTGACAGTACGGAAGAATGGATTCGACCAGTAGCAACGTTTAGCAGCTGCCAAACCTTTGAAAGACTAAAATTTAAAAATATGCAATATAGTGGCGATTTTTGTTAAATAATCAAGCAAATAATCGGCAATCAGCGCAAAAATATTTTCCTTTTTTTGCAAGAAAAATACGCAACAGCTTAGCCCGTTGTTTTAAACTAATTAGCAAACTCTAACTCTAATAGTGATTTATGAAAAAAATATTATCTTTGCTAATCATCCTTGCACTGATTGTCGTCGCATGGGTATTTGCCTCCCCTTATTGGGCAGTGTACCAACTGAAAAAAGCCTATGATGCACAACAAGCAGACACCATCAGTGCAGCGATTGAATTTACACAGCTGCAGCAAAGTATCAAATCACAGCTAACCCCTGTATTGGTGGAAAAAGCCAATCATGTTGCAAAATCCCCTATTTTGCAGATGCTCAATATCGCGCTAAACCCTGATTACTTAGTAAATAAAATGGTCAATCAAGCCGTGGATAATACCGTCACGCCAGAGGGCGTAAAGTATGCGTTGACAGGACAAGCGACCACCGAGCTGCTCAAAACAAATGTCAAACTGCTGGGGGGCTTGGTGGCCGTAGCGATGGATAAGATTGATATTAAAGACTTGATTTTAGCGCGCAATTCAGCTGAACTTAATCAAAAAATCAAACAACAACTACAATCGCCTAATCCCAATGCCACCACAGCAACGTCACAGACCCAACCGACCACACACTATTGTGGTTTTAACTGTTTTGAAGTCACCGGACAGCTGCGTGGCTATCCCTTAACGCTCCGCTTGCAGCGCCAAGGGCTTATTCATTGGAAAATCGTGGGTGTGACGCTGCCGCTAAATGGTTAAAATTGGTCAATTTCTTCAGCGGTCAAAAATCGGCTTTCGCCTTTTTCTAATCCTGCTAAGGTAATGTTACCGATGCTGGCACGGTGTAGCTCAATGACTTTATTGCCAAAGTAGCCCATCATGCGTTTGACTTGGTGATATTTGCCTTCCGTGAGTACCAGCTTGGCATGGGTAGCATCAGAAAAACTTAACTCAGCGGGTTTGGTTTTATCGTACTCGTCCTCAAGCATGATGCCTTTTGCCAATTCTTTGATAGCAAATGCCTGTTGTGCTTCAGTCATTGGCTCGGCAAGGGTCAACTTATACACCTTTGCCACATGATGTTTGGGGCTGGTGACGCGGTGCAAAAAGCCACCATCATCACTAAGTAGCAGCGCACCTGTGGTGTCGACATCGAGTCGCCCTGCAATCCGCAAGCTACCTAGCTGGGGTACATCAATCAAGTCTGTGACAATCGGCCACTCTTTTGGCTTTAGGGTGCACTCAAAGCCTTCTGGCTTATATAACAGTAAGTAGCGATTGCCCATCGCAACCGATAACGGCTCACCCGCCCATTCGATATCGTCATCCACTTCATCGATATGTAGGCTTGAATCTTTGACCACGTCGCCATTGACAGTGACTTCGCCTGCGTGCAAGATTTTTTTGCAGTCTTTACGCGATAGCTCGGTGGCTTTGCTTAAAAATTTGTCTAAACGCATTTTTTTGTTATCCTAGTGTTTGTTTTGTTTATTGTAACATAGATTAACCATGACCTATTACACGCTTAGCGACCCATGTACTGCCACACTTGAGATTAAAAAAAGCCAATTTTTGGGCTTTGGCTATCCCATTGATAGCCGCGAGCAATTAATGTTTCACGTGGAACAATTACGCAACCAGTATCCGGATGCACGCCATGTCTGCTATGGCTATATTATTGGCGACCCGCACAACACCACGTCGGCAGGTTTTGATGACGATGGTGAGCCCAGTGGTACGGCAGGCAAGCCGATTTTAAACGTGTTACAACACAAGGGAATTGGTAACTGTGTGGTCATTGTAGTACGTTACTTTGGCGGTATCAAACTTGGTGCAGGTGGGCTGACACGTGCCTATAGTAGCACCGCGCAAGCCGTGGTTGATAACATGAATTTGCACGCGTTTGTGCCGTTAAGCGTGATAATAATTGAAACCGATTTTGCCAATGAGTCCTTTGTCAGGCATACATTAGAAGGCTTTAGTGCCACGATTTTAAAGGTTGATTATGGTAAAAATGTCTTTTTGACAATAGAGACTGCGCAAAAGTCGGTTCAAGCACTCAGCGAAAAAATCGGCTTTTACGGGAATGTTAAAGCTAGCGAAGAGCCAAAGTAGCAGCGTAAAAGTGATAGCCTAGCAAAATTGTCCTCAAAAAAAACTACACAACATCCCAAACTTAGCTCACAAGTCGCCATGAAAAAACTGTCAAAAAGCCGTAAAATAGTCAAAAATCATAACAATCACTAGGTATATTATGAATATTCACCAACTACCCCTAACGCCATTTCGCACCCCGTTTTTTTTAGCCAACCCCCACGTTCAAACCATTTTACCCAAGTTTATTAAACTGCCAAAACCTAACTATCAGCGTCACCTTCACCCTGACCGTACCGGCACTACCCAAGTGGCTTATGACTTCGTATTTGCCAATACCGACAATCAGCCAAACCTTGATAAGCCATTGGCGGTGATGTTTCATGGGCTTGAAGGCAGTAGCGACAGCCATTATGCCATTGCCTTTGCTCACCAAGCCCACCGATTGGGGTATGATGCGGTTATCGTCCATTTTCGCGGCTGCGGCGGGGTGGATAATACCTCAGAATTGGACTATAACGCGGGTGATACTGCCGAAGCGGTGCATATGTTTGACCTGCTGAAAAATCAGTACGATTACACCCGAATTGTAGCCAGCGGGGTGTCGCTCGGCGCCAATATGCTGGCTCGTTATATGGGTGAAGAAGGCGATGCAGCTGCCTGTGAAGCAGCGGTGGTGATTTCTGCGCCAGTCGATTTGACGACTTCGGCAAAAGCCATGCATCGTTTTGTCGCCAAACAGGTCTATACGCCTTATTTGCTCAATCCTTTATTACAAAAAGCCCTAAAAAAGGTCGACGAGCCAGCATTAGTTAACGCCTTAAAAAATATCAAGATGATTGACGAGTTTGATGAGTTATATACCGCACCGCGCCATGGTTTTGGCACAGGAGCAAATTATTACATCCAAGCGTCTGCCCTACCTGTACTCAAAAACATCACTAAACCTACGCTGATTATCACTGCCAAAGACGACCCATTTTTGGGCATTCTTGCCACCCAAGCAGATGTATCACCTTGCGTGCGCTTACTTTATAGCCAGCATGGTGGACATGTGGGCTTTGTGCAATTACAAAACAAAAAACTCAATGTGAATTGGCTGCCTAGCACCAGCTTTAAATTTTTTCAGGCTTGTACTGACTGATTGCTATGGCTTCAATAAAAAACGCCATCACAATGACGGAGCTTTTTATCAGCCGTTGCCGTAAAACCACCGACTTTAGGCGGTGGATATAAGGCAACTTGTACACTATAACGCTTGCATAAATTTTGCTAAAATAATTTGCATGAAAACACTCAAGCTACGCATACGAGATAAACATAAAGACCAACTAAATCGCCTAAGCGGTTCGGTGAATTTCGTATGGAACTACGTTAATGCGTTAAGCTATGAGCATCTTAAGCGTACTGGCAAGTTCTTTAGTGCTTACGACCTAAACGACTACACCAAAGGTAGCGGTGAACTACTTGGCTTACACTCGCAAACCATTCAAGCCATCAATGAAACCCACGCCAAATCGCGTCGCCAATTCAAAAAAGCCAAACTAAACTGGCGAACCAACAACCCAAATTCAAAGCGTAAAAGCTTGGGTTGGCTACCGTTTAAACAATCTGCCATCAAACACATTGCTACCCACCAAACAAGTAAAAAAGGCTTAAAATCCACCTTACAGCTTAGTTTAGCCAAAGGACAAAAGCTAATCATCGACCTATGGGACAGCTACAACCTTAGCTTATACCAAATCAATACCTGCGAGATTGTGCAAGACAGCCGTAACCGTTGGTATGCCTGTATCACCGTCAAAGACTACCCCAAGACACAATGCGGAACAGGCAGTGTAGGCATTGACTTAGGCTTAAAAGACAGTGCTACCACCTCAAATGGCAATAAATTACAAATCAAACAAACGCTCAACTATGCCAAAGATTTAGCCACCGCCCAACGTGCCAAAAACAAACAGCGTGTCAAAGCGATCCATGCCAAAATCAAACATACACGCCAAGACCTCATCCATAAATTCACCACCCAATTAGTTAAAGATAATGCGCTAATCGTGGTCGGTGATATTCAGAGTAATCAATTTAATAGTAAAAAAGGCAAACTCGCCAAATCGGTTTACGATGCAGGCTGGTTTGAACTCAAACGACAATTGACCTATAAATGCGAGAACGCAGGTTGCCGTTTTGAAATCGTGAATGAGAGATACACGACCCAGCGATGTTCGTGTTGCGGTGAAATCACCGCCAATAGTCCGAAAGGTAGAAAATCGCTTGGAATAAGAGAATGGATATGTGCTTCGTGTGGCACATGGCATGATAGAGATATCAATGCCAGTAAGAACATTCTTGCGGTCGGGCTTGACCGTCTTGTAGAAGGAATCCCCTTGCTTTAGCAAGGGGAGGAAGTCAAAATCAATGCTCCCATCCGCTTGTTTACCATGGTTAAAACAATCGTCATGGATATTTTTCATGATGGTTTTTAATTGCTCATCAAGCACCGCAAAGGTTGCGTATTGACGTACCGAGTTTTGTGACATCTCAAGACCCGATACCGCAACCCCACCGGCATTCGAGGCTTTTCCCGGCGCATAGATGACGCCATTACTTTGGAAAATGGCGATGGCCTCGGCATCACTGGGCATGTTGGCACCTTCTGCCACGTATTTCACGCCATGATTGACCAGATTTTGCGCATCTTGCCCATTGATTTCGTTTTGGGTGGCGCAAGGTAGGGCAATATCGGCTTTGATATGCCATGGGCGGCTACCGTCGATCCATTCTGCGTCATCACTGGTGCCGACGAAGTCTTTTAAACGTTTGCCTTGCGCTTTATAAGTTTTGAGCGCTTCAATTTGCTCTAAGGTAAAGCCATGCTTGAGATATAAGGTACCTTTTGAGTCTGATAATGTCACTACCTGCGCGCCAAGCTCAATACATTTTTGTGCCGCATGTAGCGATACATTGCCCGCACCTGAGACCAGAACAGTCTTAGCCATCAAGCCGTCATGATGGGCTTCTAGCATGTTTTGTAAAAAATACACAAGACCAAAACCCGTTGCCTCGGTACGAATCAAGCTACCACCTTGTCCCACTGTCTTACCGGTTAATACCCCCGTAAACTCACGATTAAGCGTCTTATACATGGCGAACATATAATTAATTTCACGACCACCGACACCGATATCACCCGCAGGTACGTCTATATCTGCACCAATATAGGGCGCTAATTCGCGCATAAAGGCATAGCAAAATCGACGAATTTCGGTATCTGATTTACCTTTTGGGTCAAAGTCTGAACCGCCTTTACCCCCACCCATGGGCAGACCGGTCAAGGCGTTTTTAAAGATTTGTTCAAACCCTAAAAATTTTAGTACCGAAAGATTGACACTGGGATGAAAACGGATACCGCCTTTGTAAGGGCCTAATGCATTGTTAAATTGCACACGCCAACCGCGGTTGACTTGAACATTGCCTTGGTCATCTTCCCAGTTGATACGAAATTGAATAACACGGTCGGGGTTGGTTAAGCGGTCAAATAGATTAAGGTGTTGATAAACAGTGGATTGGTCATAAACCGCTGCGATATCTTCCCAAAATTCTTCGACCGCTTGGATAAACTCTGGCTCATTGCTATGACACTGCTTTAAAATGCTCAATAACTCACTGCTTTTCATAGGACTCCTCAATTCTTTAACTTCATAAAAATAGTGCAAAAACACTATTTTGGTGAATTTAGAGTAACTTAGCACTGTCATAGTAATTTGTAAAACTATTTTTCTGCACGCCTTTGGCACGATGGGTTGCCGAAAACTAGACATGGGTGTTTGCGAATAAGTTAACCTGCAACTGGATTTAATAGCTGACAAAGCCTGATTTGTCCTTTAAAATTGTTAATTTTTGGCAAGGTTTAGCGGCTTTGGTTAGCCGCTAATGCGTATTTGACCTAAGGCAAACTTATGCACATTCATATTCTTGGTATTTGTGGTACCTTCATGGGTTCGTTGGCGCTGCTTGCGCGTGACCTTGGACATACCGTGACAGGCTCGGACGCCAATGTCTATCCACCAATGTCCACCCAGCTTGAAAATGCGGGTGTTGAGATTATGCAAGGGTACGCCGCCAGTCATTTACAACCTGCACCTGATTTGGTGATTGTCGGCAATGCCATGAAGCGCGACATCGAGGCGGTTGAATATATGCTCAATGAGCGTATTCTTTATACCTCAGGCCCGCAGTTTTTGGCAGAGCAGGTATTGCAATACCGTCATGTATTAGCCGTCGCAGGCACGCATGGCAAAACTACCACTACCACCATGCTGGCGTGGATTTTACACTATGCAGGCATTGATGCGGGCTTTTTGATTGGTGGTGTGCCACTTGTTGATACCCAAGATGAACGCCTACAACAAGCGTTTGCCCATAGTAGTTATTTGGGTAGTGATAAAACTGCGGATCATGAAGGTTACTTTGTCATCGAAGCGGATGAATATGACAGTGCTTTTTTTGATAAACGCTCTAAGTTTGTCCACTATCGCCCAACCACCGCAATTTTAAACAACCTTGAATACGACCACGCCGATATCTTCCCAAACCTTGCCGCCATCCAAACCCAGTTTCATCACATGGTACGCATGATACCATCGCATGGCAAAATCATCATGCCAGCAGATACCGAAAGCTTGGAAGAAACCCTTAAAAAAGGCTGTTGGACACCGATTTGGCGGACAGCGATTGCTAGCACTAATCCCCATGCCGATTGGCAAGCCAAGCTAGTGAAACAAGACGGCAGCCAATACGAAGTCATGTTTGATGGTCATAAAGGACAAGTTAATTGGCAGATGAGCGGGTTACATAGCGTCAATAATGGTTTAGTGGCAATTGCAGCAGCCTACAATGTTGGCGTATCAATTGCACAAGCCTGTGAAGCCTTATCCAATTTTGCGGGCATCAAACGTCGTATGGAGTTGGTCGGCACAATTGATGACAACGGCAAACATATAGAAGTTTATGACGACTTTGCCCACCACCCAACCGCCATTGAAACCACGCTCGATGGCGCCAAAAAACGTTTTGCAGATAACCCAAACCGTAAAATCTGGGCAGTGATTGAACCGCGTTCAAACACCATGAAACTCGGTACCCACCAAGGTTTGCTTGCGCCGTCAGCGAGTATCGCCGACCAAGTCATTTGGTATCAACCTGCCAATCTAGATTGGTCAGTCGCCGATGCGATTGGCAATGCTGCCAACCAACAAGTGATGACATCGACCGATGAGATTATTAAGCATATTGCAGCGCACATTGGCGATGACGATGCGGTGATTGTGATGTCAAATGGCGGCTTTGAAGGTATTCATGGTCGACTGGTAAAGGCACTACAGCAAGCCTAACTGTTCTAACCTTGTAAATTTGCTAGCAAAAGTCGTGATTTTTTAGCATACTCATGATTACTTGTACAAATATTAGGTTACACAATGCTTACCCGAGTCATTTTTAATCAAAAAGGCGGTGTTGGTAAATCCAGCATTGCTGTCAATCTTGCCGCGATGAGTGCCCATCAAGGTTTGCGTACCTTACTCATCGACCTTGACCCACAGTGCAACGCTACCCAATATATCATCGGCGATGATGCCACAGACATTCATCCCGCGCATATCACAGAACCCAATATTGAAAATTTCTTTTCGCAAACCCTGCAAGCGACGTCCAGCCCCATGCCGATGATGTTTGCATTTCCATTTGGCGGTATGACGGGTAGTCGCAATCAAGGGTTGGAGAACTGCATTCACACCACCCGATTTGATAATTTATCACTGATTCCAGCCAGTCCCATGCTTGCCGATATTTTGCAGCCCCTTGAAAGCAAACATAAAATTTATAAATTAAAAGACGGCTTAAACCTTTTAACGCAGCAGTTTGATCGGGTGTACATTGATACACCACCGGCGTTTAACTTTTTTACTTTGTCGGCATTGATCGCGGCTGATCGTGTTATCGTCCCGTTTGATTGTGATATTTTCTCCAAACGCGCGCTGCAAACCTTGGTGCAAAATATCTTAGAGACGCGCCAAGACCATAATAGGGACTTGTTAATTGAAGGTATTATCGTCAATCAGTTTGACCCACGCGCCAATTTACCCAAAGAAGTGGTACAAACGTTGGTCGATGAAGGCTATCCTGTCTATGACACCAAACTTAGCCCTTCAATTATGATGAAACAATCCCACCATCAAAGTTTGCCGCTGATTTATTTGGACGCTAAACATAAACTCACCCAGCAGTACGCTGCGCTTTATCAAGAAATCGAATCCAGATAACGAAACTTACATTTAACCGTCTCTACTGACATAGCATTACATTAAATAAAAAACCCTCTTAATACTTCAAAGAGAACTTACATAATTAACAAACCAACATTTTAACTGCTGATAGCTTGTCTATAAAATAACAGTCATCACAGAGGCAGTGATTAGTTAAAACCATAAATATAACAATTTAGCGCTGTAACGCCTGCCAATCGATTAGGCAACAAAATAAGTTAAAAATTAGACAAGTTAAAAAATTAGGAGTGTTAAAATGAGCTTTATTTATATGATTATCATGGGTCTTATCGTTGGTGTTATCGCACGTGCTATCAAGCCAGGTGCGGACGCAATGGGTTGGATTCTTACCATTGTACTGGGTATTATTGGTGCACTAGTAGGCGGTTTCTTAGCAGGTATGCTAGGTATGAATGCCAATGGTGGCTTTACCGGTCTAATTTTCTCAGTCATTGGCGCCATTATTGTGCTATTCGTTTATGAGTTAGCGACGGGTAAACGCCGTATTGGTTAATGCTGCATTAATTAATTAAGCAATTAATTTAAAATATCAATTAAAAAAAGGCATTTAATTTAAATGCCTTTTTTATTGGCTAAAATTTTCTGAACGCTTGGCATCTAACTCATAGCATCTAACGCTTGGCATTTTGGCTTTAAATTTTTTCAGTTTGATTTTCTTGTGGTCATTGTCTACTAATTTTAGAATCTCAGCTTAGAATAATGCTATATTGTTGACTTGGTTTTTAGCACTAAATACCTACTAGACCCCTATTAGACACTGATGAGATACCAAGGTAAACACTTTCATGGAACAACTTGTCAATTTTCACACGCAAAATGGCGTTTTAGAAATCCAATTTAATCGTGCCGATAAAAAAAATGCCCTAACCAATGCCATGTACCAAGCCGTACAAAGCGCGATGGAACAGGCAAAAAGTGACGATAATATTCGAGTGATTTTGTTTACGTCAACCGGTGATTTTTTTACCGCAGGCAATGATCTTGTCGATTTTTTAACCAAAGCAGAAAATGATGATGCTGAGCTTAATGCGTTAGATTTCGTGCAGTTTTTGGGCGATTATCCTAAACCCATCGTGGCAGCGGTGACAGGCTCAGGCGTTGGCATTGGCTTGACGCTGCTACTTCATTGTGATTTGGTGTATATCGTAGAAAACGCTAAATTATTAGCCCCCTTTGTGGATTTATCTTTGGTGCCAGAAGCAGGTTCGACGCTTTTGCTGACGCATAGAATTGGTTATCAGCGTGCCTTTGAGGTGTTTGTGATGGGTGAAAAAATCACAGGCAAACAGGCAGTTGAATTGGGCTTAGCCAACCAAGCTTTTGCTAGTAGCGATGAAGTACTAAGCACGGCGCGCCAAAAAGCAGAAATACTCGCCAAAAAATCGGTGCCATCGGTAAGACAAACCAAAGACTTGATGCGTAATGCCACAGAAATCCTAGCGCGTATCCAACAAGAAAACATTCACTTTAGTAACCGTCTACAGACGGATGAAGTCAAAGCGATACTGCGCAAATTTGTTCATAAACACTAAGGCAAAAGAGAACAATAATGCAAAAAAGCCTTTTAACTAGCAAATTAAAAGGCTTTTATTTGAGTCAATTTATTAGATAGCTATTATTTGGCTACCACAAACTGTTCAATTTGCGCCCGCACCAAATTTGCATCGTTATCAAGCACAGTCACATACTGTGCCAAGCTTTCGATATTATCGGTATGTTTGGGACGGGGAATGTCAAGTTGACCGACAGCTTCGGTGATGGTCTCGGCAAATTTGGCTGGCAATGCGGTTTCGGCGCAGACAATGACCTCACCCTCTTTGCGTACTTCACGAGCCACTTTTATCCCATCAGCGGTATGCGGGTCAATTAGCTGGTTGTCTTCGGCATACACTTGTTTGATCGTGGCGATACGGTCGGCATGCGTTGATTTACCCGATGCAAAGCCATATTTGCCATTGATATTTGCCATCAAATCCGACATATCAAAGCCTTTACCTACGTTGACATCCTGCCAAAGCGTATGGATTTTTTCGCCATTTTTCTCAGCGAGCAGGTACACAAAACGCTCAAAATTCGACGCTTTTGAAATATCCATCGATGGACTTGATGTCACATAAGTCTTGTCAGCAGTACGGGGGCTATATTTGCCAGTAGTAAAAAAGTCGTGCAGAACGTCGTTTTCGTTGGTGGCAACGATTAACCGCTCGATGGGTAATCCCATTTCACGGGCAATATGTCCCGCGCAGATATTACCAAAGTTACCCGATGGCACGCAGAAACTGACCTTTTGGCTGTTGTCGGTGGTGCTGGCAAAGTAACCTTTAAAATAGTAGACGATTTGCGCGAGGATACGACCCCAGTTAATGGAGTTGACAGTCCCAAGGCTGTATTTGGCTTTAAATTCGGCATCTTGCTGCAGGGCTTTTACGATGTCTTGGCAGTCATCAAACATACCTTTGATGGCGATGTTATGGATATTTTTGTCATCGAGGCTATACATTTGTGCGCGTTGGAATTCACTCATTTTGCCATGGGGTGACATCAT
This sequence comes from Enhydrobacter sp. 8BJ, assembly GCA_902506225.1. Lineage (GTDB taxonomy): Bacteria > Pseudomonadota > Gammaproteobacteria > Pseudomonadales > Moraxellaceae > Faucicola. The sequence goes on from LR733345.1 coordinate 105,353, forward strand.
GAACACTTCGATATTGTCTTTGCCGCGCAACGCATATTCAGCGGCCGATCCTGTATCGCCTGATGTGGCGCCGATGATGGTCAGACGCTCATTTTTTTTCTTTAACACATATTCAAAAGCATTGCCCAAAAACTGCATGGCGATGTCTTTGAATGCCAATGTGGGACCGTTTGATAATTCGATGATTTTGATGCCATCTTTGAGTGTACGAACAGGGGTGATATCGGGATTGCCAAATGCCTGCACGGTGTAAGTTTTATCAATCAGTGTTTTTAAATCGTCTTTTGGGATATCGGTGGCAAATAATTGCATGATTTCAAAGGCAAGCTCAGGGTAGCTTAAAGTGCGCCATTGGGTGAGGGTTGCTTCATTAATCTGTGGGTATTCTTCAGGTAGCATTAAACCGCCATCTGGAGCAAGCCCCATCAGTAACACATCACTAAATTGCATAGGGGCCGTTTTGCCACGGGTGCTGATATAGTTCATCTTTCCATCCATTTAATCAATTTGATGCAGTTTAGCATAAACCTTGCATTGCGATGAATGCCAATTTTTTAGCCACGTTTTTGCAGTAAGGCATAATAAAATCCATCGCCATCGTTTTGATGAAGCGGCAAGCATTGATAACCGATGTCCCGTTTGATTTGGTTGGATAAATTAAGGCTAAAATCCACGATTTGCGCCGCTTTGTGTGTGGCTAAAAACGCTTGTAGTTGGTTTTCATTCTCTGCTTTTAACATCGAGCAGGTGATGTAGAGTAGATAGCCGTTATCAGCTAAATTATGCCAACAGTTGGCTAAAATATTGGCTTGTAACGCGGCAGTTTGCCCCACATCTTGTTCGGTGCGTAGCAGTGCGATATCAGGATGGCGGCGAATTACACCCGTTGCGGTACAAGGTGCATCAAGCACTATCACATCAAATTGGGTATCGGCTTGAAACGTTGTAGCATCATCACATACTAATTGTACATTTTCTTGGTTTAACTGCAAACGCTCAAGGTTTTGGCTTACCCGTTGTAAACGTTTTCTATCGTTGTCCAAAGCGATTACATGCGCAATATTTTGATGTTTCACGTGAAACGTTTTTGATTGATCAAGCTCCAATAAATGCGCCAGTTTACCCCCAGGCGCAGTACAAGCATCTAGTACCGTCAATGATTTATCCAAGGCGAGGCTTGCCAAAATATGTGCTGATAGCTGGGCATGTTTGTCTTGCACACTGACCCATCCTTCGGCAAATTTAGGCAAATCGGTGATTCTTATAGCGTCAGTGAGTTGAATGGTTTGCACCTCGTCAAAGCCAATGAACACTAGGGCAAACCCGATGCCTTGTTGGGTTAATATATCGGCATAATCCTCTATACTACAAAATTTGCGATTGACGCGTAAGAATATGGGCGCAGGTTGGCGAAGTGCTTGTCCAAGCTCGGCATAGTATTCACCCCAATCCTGTTTGAGCTGTTTAGCAAGCCAATTGGGTAGACTGTGGTTTTTCTCAATTTTTTTGGCAAATTTTGCTGGGTTTTTTTGCACCTTTCGTAGTATGGCATTGATAAGCCCAGCACCGTAACCTTTATCCAGTTGTTTGACTGCTTCGACTGTTTCACCAATCGCCGCGTAATCTGGCGTGTCCATATACAGCAGTTGGTACAGTCCGATATTGAGTGCTGCCCATACGCCTTTGTCAGTGACTTCATGCTCAATCAAGCTTTCACCAATACGAGCGAGTGCCCACCATTGACGCAGTGTGCCAAGCAATAATTCATGGGCAAAGCCTTTGTCTTTTTCGCTCACTTGGTTGAGTAGTGGGTCAAGCAAGCTAGCTAATGATTCGCCTTGTTGGATACGCTCGAGGGTGGCGACAACTTTGGCGCGAGTGTTAAGCTGAGAATGTAATTGGGTCATGATATGCCTAATTGGTTATGAGTGAAAAATATCACCATCGTTGAGTTTATCTCCATTGGCAATTTGCTCAGCGGTTAACGGCTTACCACCTGGCCACTGCATTTGGGTAATATTAATCAGATGTTGCACACCCTGATGTTGGTGGTTGGTCGCGTTTTTGCCACAGGCAACTAAAATTGCATTACGACCCACACTGACGACTTTACCTGCGGGTTCATGGGTTTGTTGGTCGAGTTTAATGGGGGCTGCTTCTATTATTTTGATACGCTGATTGGGGTCTTTATGTTCATCAAGATAGGTAAAGGTATTTAACGCACGAATTTGACGCTGAATACTGATAGCATCATTTTGCCAGTTAATTTCACCCTCTGCAGTGGTGATTTTCTCAGCATAATTAGCCAAAGCGTCGTCTTGTTTTTCGGCTTTTTGTTGATAGTTTTCTAAATCAGACAACACTGTGACAATGGCTTCACCGCCTAATTTGGCTAATTTATCATGCAATAGTTGGGTGGTATCTGTGTCAGTGATTGGGCACGCTATTTTATACAGCATATCGCCCGTATCGAGTCCCTGCGCCATTTGCATAATGGTAATGCCCGTGTTGTCATCACCTGCTAAAATCGCACGCTGAATGGGAGCCGCGCCGCGCCAGCGTGGCAATAATGAGCCATGAATATTGATGCAGCCAAATTTTGGGGTATGTAACACGCCAAGCGGTAAGATCAACCCATAAGCCGCCACTATCATCACATCGGGTCGATAGTGTCTAAGTGTTTCACGTGAAACATTGCCATCGGCTGATTTTAAGCTAAAGCTTTCGGGTTGTTCCACCGCAATATTATTTGCTAAGGCAAGGGCTTTCACGGGCGATGCGCTAATTTTTTGCCCACGACCAGATTTGCGGTCAGGTTGTGTATAGACTGCCACAATGTCAATATTAAGGGCTTTTTGGTGACTGATGAGTGCTTGTAAGGCGACTTTAGCAAATTCGGGCGTACCAGCAAATACGACTCTAAGCGGGGTTTGAGACATGATAAATTTCATCTTAAGTACAATAAATTTCTGCTATTATAATATGAATTGGCACAATACTTAAATCTAGCATTGTGATGATGGGTTTTTTTCTTTTACCTTCATTGACCGTTTTCTTTATTGGGTATATCACGCTGTGTCAAACCAGTTTTCTCTCTACAATCGCCCAGCAGCTCGGCGACTCATCATAACCTTAGTGGCTATCGAGCTGATACTAATAGTGGCAGGTTATGGACTGCTATGGTTTTATGCATTGCAGCAGCAACAGCAGCTTGGCAAAAGCTACCTCATTGAACTGGTTGATAAACTCAATCATAAAATTACCCACGGTGAGCACGATTGGAGTCAGGTTAATTTAGACCAACATGAAGTGATTGAAAATTATCAGTTGATTGTCTTTGAGCCCACGGGTGATACTACCGTTGTCAAAAACGACCATAATGATTTCTCTGACGCCCTACCCAATTGGACGCTATCTGCCAAACAAAGCAATAAAATATTTTATGATGCTCGTGGCTTTGAAGTTTGGCAGAATCTGGCAGCGGGTTACCGCTTATACGTTAAAGTACAATATTTCCCGTTTTGGCGTAATTTTGCCAACCCTATCTATTTGCTGCCGCTGCTACTAGGGCTTTGCCTATTTTTATATGTGATGATTCAGCTACGAAAGAGTTACGAGGTTTGGTATAAATTTCTCGATTATGCCCAAAATTTGCAATTGCAAATTAGTGAAGGTTATCAGCCTGCCAAGCTTCATGAGTTTCGTAACCACCCTGAACCGCTCTATTTGGCTCAGCTGTTTAACCGATATGCTTATAAGATGGGTCAATATTATGATAAGGTTCGCGAGTTAACTTATCGACAAAATATTTTGATCGATACTTCACCAATTTTGCTATTTATCATGAGCAGAAATGGTCGGATTGTGTATTTTAACCATAAATTTTCGCAAGTGTTTTATACCCCGTTTCAGCAGGGGTCGATGTATATTCTTAGTGACTTTATCACCGGTGCCAATAAAACCACGCAGCAGCTACTAAGTTCGCTCGAGAATATTCAGACTTATGCGACTTTACCCGTGACCAATCTACAGCGAAATCTGTATTTTGATTTACGCATTACCCCGTATTATAACCGTTTTGGTCAATTACAAGGTTATAGCTGTGGCTTAGAAGATACCACCGATTATCACGATAAACTGCAAAAAGCGTGGGTCGAAGATAAATTTACTACTGATAAATTAACCAGTTTTAATAAAATGTGGGCGGTAGTGGGGCATGAATTGCGTACCCCACTGAGTGGTCTAGTCGGCATGATAGATTTACTTGCTGAAGATAAAGCGCAGTTTAATAGCGAGCAACAAGAAACCATCGCAACCTTGCAACAATCTAGCCAGACCATGATTCAACTGCTCAATGATATGCTGGATGTTGCCAAATTAGACGCAGGCAAGCTACAAACCAATGTCACGTCTATTGATCTCTTGAAGTTACTGCGCCAAACCACTGAACTGATGCTTGGTAATGCCCGACGTCAAAAAATTAGTCTGTATATTTTTGTGGATCCCCTTACCCCACGTTTCATTGATTGTGATGAAGGTAAATTACGCCAAATTATTTTAAACTTATTGACCAATGCGGTGAAATTCACCCGAGAGGGCTACGTGGCTATCACGGTTGATAAAACCGATAGCCATCACCCATTAATCAAGGCTAAAACCAGCCAAAATATCACTGTCAGCAAAGCTTGGTTAAAAATATCAGTAAAAGATACCGGCTTAGGCATTACAGAAAAAGACCAACAAAAATTATTTTCCTACTTTGAACAAGCCAATGATTCCATTAGTCGGCAGTTTGGCGGTACAGGGCTGGGTTTAGCTATTTCAAATAGTTTTTCACATTTGTTGGGCGGGTTTATTCATTTAGAAAGTCAATTTGGTCAAGGGAGTGAATTCCAACTATTTCTACCGATTCCAAAGTTTAGTCTGCAGTCTGCTTACCAATATAAAACTGGTAATTTAAGGGTAACACTGATTATTATCTCGCCATTTTCTATCTTTGAGCGAGTGAATAAAGTGCTAAATTATGTGGAATTATCGCACCATATCTTTACAGCTATGGATGAAGCCGTTATCGATACGATTAATAACCTTGATTTGCAAGGCTTGATGCCGGTCTTTGTGATTGATGATGTAGCACTCAAAGCCAATAACCATTTATTAGATCATATTCATTTTTATGCTGATGCGATTAAAATTATTTTAAGTATGGAATCACCCAAAACTTTGCCACCCGAATACCAATTACAATTCGATGGGTATTTGCAAAAACCTGCTTCTTTAAGCCACTTGATTGCGGAGGTGAATCATCTATATGAGTTAAAAATCAGAAAAGAAAAAATCAACACCCATCTGCCCGTACAACTGGCATTTAAGCAATTTTTGCAGCAGCATCCTAACCTCTCTCATTCTAGCGTTAGCGTAGCATCGGCACCACCACCCGTTAATAACTATAATGTATTATTGGATACACCAATTCAATTGTTTGATAATGGGCAAACAAGTGTTGATAGCACAACCGATGCGCATCACTCTGGTCAAAAATTGATATTAATAGCAGAAGATAACCCCGTTAACCAAAAAATTGCCAAAAAACATTTGGAAACTTTGGGTTATCGCTATCTTGTAGCCGATGATGGCGAGCAAGCGATTAAGTTACTCAGTGAAAATCGTCAGCGAATCGGACTTGTGTTGATGGACTGTCGCATGCCAATCTTAGATGGTATTGAAGCGACACGTATTATTCGTCTCAATAAAGATAGTGTGCCTATTGTTGCCTTAACCGCCAACGATTCTGATGATGATAGAAATATCTGTTTAGAAGCGGGCATGGACAGTTTTTTGACCAAACCTATCAATAAGCAAAAACTCATTGAAGCCATCAATCATTACATGGTCTGAGACAATAAAAAAAGACCAAATTAACTTGGTCTTTTTTTGTTTGAAGTCAAATATTATTAGAGTCGAGTTTTAAAAGTAAATTGATTGGTGGTTTTTTGTCCATCATTATAAACTAGTTGGTAACTAACTTGATAGCTAGTATTGGGTTTAAGCGGTAAATCTGGGATGAAGATGACTTCATTTTTACTTAATAGTTTATTTGGGTCAGAGAGGCTTGTGAGCGTATGTATCATGCCTATCGAAGTACCATTTTGCGTTATTGTGGCTGTCGCCTCGGCGATAGTTTTATCAAAAGGTGCTAAAACATATATAGGTTGTCCAGTGGGCTGGTCTTTTAAATTTCGGGTTGTACCAAATGGATTTGGGGTTTCATCTGTGAGCTCATAGCCAGTAGTGACCCCATCACAAGGGAAATTTAGTAGCTTGGTATTTTCTATATATTTTTGGCTAGAAGGTAACGCAGATACGATTTCCAATAGACTTGTATGATTAATTTCATTATTGGCGGTCCATTTGACTAATTGATAGCTTAATCCTACCTCAGTAAATTGCGGATAAACTAAACTGCGCAGGTGATAAGGGGCAGCAAATAAATTATATAACATGGCTTCGACTGTGGCAGTGTCATTTACCGTATAACTACTATTGTTAGTGGAGAAGTTTGATAACGAAATATTCTCACCTTGCGCTTGATAATCGTAATAAGTACTAACGGCATTTTTACCCAAGGTAGAGGGTTTTAGTCTAGTGGCTAAATCAATACCTGAATAATAGGGGTTGGTAATCCCTGTGTCTAATAAACCCGTTTCAGCTTGCTCTTCGTGACTTGCAAATGGCTGTTTATTTGTTTCAGTTACCGATGCCATATAGTTGGCATGATTCATTGCGGTACGGTTAAGATTCTGATTGGCTGTTAGACTACCAAAGCCACACTGACTGCGATTTTCATTCAATAACTTTATCGCAGCCAATTCTACTGTGCTATTAGTAGTGGATGTAGGAATAGGGGCTGGCGAAGTAGGTGATGATGGGGTTGATGAACTATCACTGTTACCGCTTTCCTCTCCGCCACCACAAGCGGTTAATAAAGTCGCTAACAGTGTTAACATAATAGCACGATTGAAAAAATTATTTGATAGTAGCGTGTCCATCTAAACTCCCTGTAACCTTAACCTCATGTTTCAATATGTATCATTACAGATTGATTTGATTGAGTTATTGTTACACTTTTTTCGAAGAAAAAGAAGTTCAATCTTTCACCATACTCAAAAATTTTCGTCAATTGCTGATAAATTTATGCTTTGCAACTAGCTATTTGTTATTTTTAACTACCAATGTCATTTAGCCACCAATATCCTTTAATGGGCGACCTTTGTAACCGTTACAGTAAGCACATCCTGTTTACCGTCCAAAATCGCAATTTTAACGATTTTTGCTCAGCTAAAGGTTTAGTAGGGATATTATTGGTGTTATTTGCTAAATCCATTTTGTTGTAGGAAGCTTAAGGTAATGCCTTCATGGTTAGAATTTGACATGTTGTCTGGTGCTGACACAAGAAGCTTTTCTAAATATCTGGCTACCACATCCACCTCAATGTTAACTTTTGTTGCCACTTTCCAATGTCTGGCTATGTTGGTAACCTGCGCTGTATGCGGGATGATATTTAAACTAATCACATTACCTTCCACCAAATTACTGGTCAGGCTAATACCATCGACTGTTACAGAACCCTTGGTAGCGACATATTTGGTAAACTCGCTTGGAATCTCAATCTCTATGTAAATCGAGCGCGAATCATTTTTTATAAGTTTAACCGTACCCGTGGTATCAACATGACCGCTGACAATGTGTCCGCCAAATCGTGTGGTAGGCAACATGGCTTTTTCAAGGTTTAATACATCGCCAACTTGCCATTGTTGCATCGCTGTTTTATTTAGTGTTTCACGTGAAACATCAACGGCGTACCAGTCTTTACCTTGTCCTACAACAGTGAGACAAATCCCGTTACTTGCAATCGAGTCACCCAATTTGACATCAGCAAAGTCCAAATAGTCAGATTGAACTTTTAAGCGTACATCACCTTGTGTTGGCGTAATCGCAACGATTTTTCCAGTGGCTTCAATAATACCTGTGAACATTGTTTATCCTAGTTATTTATGATATCAATGCATTTTAATGTACTTTTACAACTATCACAAACATAAAATATTATTTAGAATAATTAAATTATAATTAGTGAGCAACTCTAATTTAAATCGAGCATCAAGCGTTCAAAAAATTAAAATGATAGAGGTAGCCTTTGGTGGATAACTTACTATCATAGACTACTCATGATCTTGTTTATCTACTTATCCACTGGTCATAATTGCGATAGGTAATGAGTGTTTTTTGCGATGTTTCATGTGGAACAACGCTTATAGTCTAGTATCACGGTAAAATTTAACTTTGGCCATTGTTTCATGTGAAACACTTATCCACAAAAGAAATGCTGGTTTTAACGTAGTTATTAAATTTAGCTAACACTGTGGATAAGTTTTAAAAAGCAAAGAATATATCAGGTTAACTGGTTTTTTGCGCAAGATTTATTTAGTCCATTATGTGGATTTACTTATCAAAGCGATATATTAGTTTGATATCATTGCCCATTGTTTCATGTGAAACTAGTGTAGCAATAATTTGTTGGTGGATATGCTGTGCATTAAAGTTAATCATTGGCTTAGCATTATTACCCAAAAAGCATGGTGCTTGATACACGACTAACTCATCTACCAAACCTTGTAGTAAGAAACTAGCAGCGACCGTCGCACCCGCTTCAACCAACACATCATTGATTTGGTAATTATCTTTTAGACTGGTGAGTAGTTGGGTTAAGCTCATAGTTGCGTTTTGGATAAGCAAAACGGGACGCTTGTTGATTTGACTTTGATGCCAGGCATCCGTCATTTGGATGCGTTGACGACGGTCAAGCACTACCAATAGCGGCTGGGGTATGTCGTCTAAATTTACCCCTAATTGCTGACTACGGATATTTAGCGCAGGATGGTCTTGTAGGATGGTTTCGCTCCCCGTAATAATCGCCCCTGCCTGCGCTCGTAAACGCTGTACATCCTCGCGTGATTGGTCGCTGGTTATCCATTTTGACTCGCCATTTGCCATCGCGGTGCGTCCATCCAAACTTGTCGCTATCTTTAAGCGCACAAAAGGCAAGCCGCCACGCATGACTTTAAAGAAGCCTTCATTTAATTGATAAGCCGCTTGCTCACAAATGCCAGTAATAACTTCGATACCTGCCTGATGCAGTTTGGCAATACCACCACCATCGACTTTAGGATTAGGATCGACAACAGCAATCACAACACGGCTGATACCCGCTTTGATTAATGCATCAGCACAGGGCGGAGTACGTCCATGATGGCTACAAGGCTCAAGCGTGACATACGCTGTTGCACCTTGCAATTGCTTGGCATCATGCTCATACGCTTGGCGAAGGGCAAATACTTCGGCGTGGGGTTGTCCTGCTTGATAGTGAAAACCTTCGCCAATGACTTGATTATCTTTGACAATGACGCAGCCGACATTAGGATTGGGACGGGTGGTAAAACGTCCTTTTTTAGCCAGCTCAATGGCGCGTGACATATAGTATTGGTGCTGATAGCGCTCAGCGGATGATAAAGTTGCCATCATAATAAAACTTAGGATTGTAGATGTTTGAGCTTGTGTGGGTGAGTCAAGTCTTCGATACGTTGATTAATTTCTTGTTTATTGGCTTCAGTGGTGAGGTTTGACACCATGTGTTTAAAGGCTTCAATATCTTGAAAATCACGATACACGCTAGCAAATCGAACATAGGCAACATCGTCAATTTGGCTCAACTCTTTCATGACGATTTCACCTAAAATTTTACTTGGCACCTCACGCTCACCGAGCTGCCTGAGCTGTTTCTCAATACGGCTAATCATGGCTTCAATGTTGTCGGTCGATATTGGACGTTTTTGTAATGGTAGCTGCACTGAGCGACGCAGTTTTTGTCCATCATACGGCTCGATACGACCATTGGATTTGATGATACGGGGCATTACTGCCTCAATGATTTCAAAGGTGGTAAATCGCTCTTGGCACGCGGTACACTGACGACGACGGCGTACCTGCGCACCTTCTGCCGCGAGTCTTGAATCAATGACTTTAGTATCTTCAGCATTACAAAATGGACAGTGCATGCGATTTCCTAGCTAAGTTTAAACCTTTTAATTTATTTACCAATACAAAAACTGCCAAAAATCTTACCCAATAAATCATCGGCAGTAAATTCACCGGTGATTTCGTTAAGGCTAATCTGTGCTTGGCGTAGGCTTTCCGCCACCAATTCACCGGCATGAAACAAATGCAATTGCTCATCGGCTTCTTGCAGCGCCATTTGGGTACGGCGCAGCGCATCAAGATGGCGTGTTCGTGCAATCAAGCTGTTTTCAGGGGGATGAAAACCGACTTTATCACAGATTTGATTGACCAATTCCTCAAGCCCTGTACCATATTTACAAGACACATAGACGGGGTGATAAATCTGCTCTTGTGATGAAAACTGCTTGGGCAAATTTTGGTGATTGTCGGATAAATCAATTTTGTTGGCAATCATTAGTATCGAATTGGCATTGGGTAAACTACCAAATAATTCGCTTGCCAATCGTAATGGCTCATGCTCACGGTGCGCATCATACACCATAAGCAGTAAATCAGCTTGGGTGATGGCTTGTCGTGCTCGCTCAATGCCCGCCTGTTCCACGATATCATCGGTTTGGCGCAGCCCAGCGGTATCAGTCAAATTCAGCGTTAGACCGTTTAACACAATAGTTTCTTGCAAAATATCGCGGGTTGTCCCGGCAATATCGGTCACAATCGCACGCTCTTGTCCTGCTAAGCGATTGAGCAAGCTAGATTTACCCGCATTGGGTCGCCCGGCAATCACAACTGAGACACCATCTCGCAGCAGCTGCCCTTGTTTGGCAGTAGCTAACACATTGTTTAATTGCCCACAAACTTGGCGTAATTGATTGGCGATGTGTTCATCTGCCAAAAAATCAACCCCTTCTTCATCTGGGAAATCAATAGCGGCCTCAACATACAGCCGTAGCTGAATTAACTGCTCAAGCAGCGCATTAATTTTTTGTGAAAAATCACCGGTCAATGAGCGCATGGCACTTTTTGCGGCAGCCACACTGGTGGCATCAATGGCATCAGCAATCGCTTCTGCTTGTACCAAATCAAGCTTATCATTATCAAAAGCACGCGCCGAAAACTCACCGGCTACCGCCTGATTTGCACCCAATTCAAACACACGGGTCAAAAGCTGCTGCTGCAAAATCATACCACCGTGACCTTGCAACTCAATCACATCTTCACCTGTAAAAGAGTGGGGGGCAGGGAAATATAACACCAATCCCTCATCAATCACCGTATCATCCCTATCATAAAATCGGCAAAAATGGGCAAATCGCGGTTTGAAAGCTTGACGACCGGTTAACGCCAAGGCAATTTGGTAACTGTTTGGACCTGATAGGCGTATCACACCAACCCCGCCACGACCCATTGGTGTTGCAATGGCGGCAATGGTTGAAGTAAGCGCTGTCTGAGAGTTATTTAACATAGTTTTTTACAATCTAATATTTTGGGTAGTCAGCATGGACTCAATACTGATATTTTAACATCCGCTCACTGATTACAACATGATTATTTTTTGCCAATAAAAAACCCTTTAAACAACTGTTTAAAGGGCGGATAACTTACTGATTGATGAATTTAGACGACGTTACGTGCTGCCTCTCTTGCTGCTTGCTCACGCTCAACTTTTTTATTGATAAAGTATTGCTGCGCCATACTAAACAAGTTGTTGACCGTCCAATAAAGCACTAGACCCGCTGGGAAGAATAGCATAAACACGGTGAAAATAATCGGCATAAATTTCATCACACGGGCTTGCATAGGATCTTGCGGCTGTGGGTTTAGCATCTGCTGGAAAAACATCGCCGCGCCCATAATCAGTGGCAAGATAAACAATGGATCCATGGATGATAAGTCACGAATCCAACCAATCCAAGGGGCATGGCGTAATTGAACCGATTCAACCAGTACCCAATACAACGCCAAGAAAATCGGCATTTGCAGCAATACTGGTAAACAACCTGCCATTGGGTTAACTTTTTCTTCTTTGTAGATGCGCATCATCTCTTGTGACATACGCATACGGTCATCACCATATTCTTCTTTTAAGGCTTGCAACCTTGGGGCAACTGCGCGCATTTTTGCCATGGAATGATAGCTTTTATTGGCGATTGGCATCAATGCGATTTTAACCAATAAAGTGAGTACAATAATTGACCAGCCCCAGTTGCCTAAGACTTTATGCACATTATCCAAAATCCAAAATAGCACTTTTGAAATCGGCCATAAAATACCGTAATCAACAGTTTTATCTAACCCCTCTGCCAAAGGTTGTAAGTTGCTTTGAATTTTTGGACCTGCATACAAGGCAGACGTTAAGGTCACTTGCTTGTTAGGAGCGACTGACACAGGGTTACTGGTAAACCCGATGATGTGATCTTTGCCAGCTTCACGGCTATAAAAATTTGCTGTGTAATTCTTTGGCATCCAAGCGGTGACAAAATAATGCTGTACTATGCCAATCCAGCCTTTATCACTGCTGGCTTTTAAACCCTCATTGAAATCACCAAACTTAAGTTTGTTATAAGGGTGCTCTGGTGTACCCCATGCCCCCCCTAGGTAAGTCGATAGGCTAATTGCGCCTTTGTCACCTTTACCTGGGTCTTCACTATTATCACGCTTTAACTGCGCATACATTTGTCCTTGCCAAGGCTGCGTGCCGTTATTGGTGATGTTATAGCTGACGTTGATAGGATATTGACCTTTGCTAAACTTATAGGATTTGATGACAGTTACGCCATCTTTTTGATAAGTTAAAGGCACGACCAACTCATCTTGATTGGGCTGCATGACAAATTGGTTACTAGGCGCGGTAAAAGTCGCACGGCCATTGCTATTATCAATACCATTGGCGCCAATTAACCCTGACTGAGCCACATATACGCGATTACTATCTTCTTCAAGGAGTACAAACGGCTGGTTGCTATTTAATGTCTGGGTCTGCTCTCGAAGCGCGGCGTACACCACATCGCCACCGACTGGATTAATACGAATATCGTATTTATCCGTCGTCACGCTAATGAGCTGTGCGCCCGTTTGCTGGGTAGTGGGAGCGGCGGTTGATGTGGTTGCCGTTGCCGTGGGAATATCGCCCGTTGGCGTACTTGAAGCCCCCGCCACTGGCACATCATTGCTACTGACGGCTGTAGTTGTTGGGGTTGTCGCCACGGGTTTATTTACATTGGTATAATCATCCCGCCATGCCAGAATCAGCAAATAACCCGTAATCAACATTGCGATAATAATCAATGTCCGTAAAATTTTTTGCATATATAGCTATCCTATCTAATGATATTACTTGAAATCACTAGTTGCTAATAAAGGAAAAACAATTAAAAAATAGAAGACATTCTACTAAAAAAAAGTTAAAAAAGATATTCTATAAATAGTTGACTCGATTATGCTATTTGAGGCTGGCGACAAATTTTTATAATTTAATTAGCCACATCAATTAATGATAGTGGTAAGCATATACCAAAAAGTAAGACGGGCGTGTGTCAATATAATGATAACGGTAGCGATATAATGGCTTAGGGACAAAATCAATCCCATGCCCACCCCAAGGATGACAGCGCGCGATACGCTTGGCTGTTAATAATCCACCCCGGTACCCCCCATGCAATCTTACCGCCTCTAAACCATAACTAGAGCACGTTGGGTAAAACCGGCAGCGAGGTGCCAACCACGGACTAATCAAACGCTGATAAAATATAATCATAAGCAGCAAAAACTTTGCTAATAATTTATCCATGGATTAAACCCAGATTTTTTATCACCTTCATTTGAGTAAAGATATTACGAACTGCCGCTAAAATTAACTCCGCTTCAACTTTCTAATCTTAACGTTGATTAAGTTAAAGCCCATCGCTAATTGCTGCACAATTGCTTCATTTGGTGTGTCATCGGAAAACTGCTTGATAGTTAATAAAATATCAACTTGACCATTTAGCTGGTGCTGATGCAACCGAAAATACTCTCGCGTTAATCGCTTAATACGATTACGCTCATGGGCACGTTTAACTTTCTTTTTAGTAATCGCAAGACCCAACCGACTTACTAATGTTTGTTTTTGGGTATCGGATAAAACCACTTTGACAAAGAACAATAAGTTAGGCTGATGAATTTTCAATATCACAACAGGCTGTGACTGATCTTCACCAGTTTTGGTATGACGACCCGACATCGCTTTAAAATCTTTAGGCGTTAGTAGCCGCTGTGATTTATCAAATTTAAAAGGTTTGTCTGCCGTCATGAGGATAAGTCCAAATCAATACCAAAGCACCATTAAAATAAAAGCTAAAGTTATAAACAAGAAGCTATAAAGATTTTATGGATAGGGTAAAAATAGGCTGAAATAATAGAGTAGGGGAGTATGCTAAGCGCTAGTTACAAACCGACTTTTAGCATAACAATTAGTACAACAATAAAAAAAGCGATATAAAAAGTATATCGCTTTTTACTATAACTTGTTTTAATATCCACATTATTATTAAATCAAGTTAACAAAATAGACATTACACCGTTAAACGATGACGGCCTTTAGCACGACGACGAGCTAAAACTTGACGGCCATTTTTAGTAGCCATACGAGCACGGAAACCGTGAGTACGTTTACGTTTGATTACGCTTGGTTGGAAAGTGCGTTTCATGCGATTCACCTTGGCTAAATTTACGTGACATTTAACCGATAGCGGTTAAAATACAAAATTTCAAAACAGTTAATCTCCTATTATCCTTAATTTTAATCAATAGGTCAAGGATAACTAAGCTTACAGATTAATTTCTTTCTTAAAATTACTGCTACAGTCAATTATTTTGCTTGTCTAAAATAACATTTTTGTATGAAAAATACAACGTGAGAAAAAGTTATCCACAAAAAATTTTTTTATCATTATATATTAAATAAGTATTAATAATTATTATTAAGCACTTAATTTTTAGTGGATATTTAATAAAATAATAATAAAAAATAATTATTTATGATGTTGATAACCCTGTATATAAATAGTTGATAGTTTGTTAGTAACTTCCATTTCTAACTTATCAACAATTATATCCACATTATTATCCACAATAATTTTATTTGTAAAATCGCTGTTTTATGATACATTACACCGACTTTGAAGATATTTGAATTAGGAAAATGAAGTTATGGCTGATGCGTTATGGCTTAAGTGCGTTGACGAATTAAAATATCAAGTACCTGATAATATTTTTACCATGTGGATTCGCCCATTATCCGCCTCAATGCATGACAACACGATGGTCGTCAATGTACCTAATCAGTACTTTGCCAGCTATGTTGAAAAAAATCATTTAAGTCAAATTCAAACGATTTTACATCAGCTTGAGCCAACCCTACCGATTCATGTGCAGATTCAAATTGATAAGGGTAACGCAAGCACTGACGCTATTAGCACACAAGAGCTTGGTGAGCAAAAAGTGACGCTGGTAAAAAATGAGCAGCAACGCTCTTTTCAGTATATCGATCCGCATTTTACGTTTGATCAATTTGTAACCGCAAAATCCAATCAAATCGCTTACAGTATTTGCCGAGAGACTGCTAACAATTTGGGTCAATCTAAAAATAATCCGCTGTTTATTTATGGCGCGACAGGTTTGGGGAAAACCCATTTGATGCAAGCAATTGCCCATGAGATTTTAAAGCGAGGCAAAAGTTTTTATTACTTCACGTCCGATAAGTTTGTTAACCAGCTGGTGAATTCATTAAGAAAACAGAAAATCGATGAGTTCAAAGATAAAATAAAAAAAGCCGATTTATTGATTATTGATGATATTCATGTGATTGCCGGCAAGCAAAAAAGTAGTGAGCAGTTTTTGCTATTGCTCAATGATTTTATGAGCAAAAATAAACAAGTGATTTTGGCATCTGATAAACACCCGAGCGCACTGACTGATTTTGACGAACGCTTAAAGTCACGTTTGGCTTGGGGGGTAGCAGTAGCGCTAGAGCCGCCAGAGTTAGAAACCCGTATTCAAATTTTGCAAAAAAAATCCAAAGCGCAGGAAGTAATTTTGCCAAAAGAGTGCGCCATTTTTATCGCTCAGCATATCATCGCCAATGTGCGAGAGTTAGAAGGGGCGCTTAACAAAGTTTTAGCCATTTCCCGTCTGCTCAATCAGCCTATCCATTTAGAACTGGTACAAATGGCGTTGAAAGATTTGATTGCCATTCGTGTACAAGCGGTCAGCATGGATAATATTCGTAAAGTCGTTGCTGAGTTTTATGATATATCGGTCAAAGACCTGATGGGTAAAAAGCGTTTACGTCATATCGCTCGCCCGCGTCAGATAGCTATGAGTTTAGCCCGTGAACTAACCAATAACAGCTTTACCGAAATTGGGCAATCATTTGGTGGTCGAGACCATACCACGGTCATGCACGCCTGTGAGAAAGTACAAGAACTTTGTGGCAGCGATCTGATGTTTGACAAGGATTATCGCTCATTAAAATTAATGTTACAGACTTAGTATTTTGTTAACTCGATTAAAAAGATTTTTAGTCAATTACCCCGTATAATAAGTTTTAATTTTTCCATTTGTTATAACCATTTATTTTGAATTGAGGCGGTGCCATGCAATTAGTAATCTCTCGCGATTTGTTACTACAAGCGATTAATTTAATTTCAAAAGCCGCTGATAAACGCCATAACATGGTTATTTTGGGGAATATGAAATTGGCGTTAACCGACACTCAATTGGTCATGGTAGCGTCAGATTTGGAGCTTGAATTACAAGCTACCCTCAATTTGCCAGAATCGGCTTGCAAACAACCAGGTGAAATCACCGTCCCTGCCAATAAATTCAAAGATATCGTAAAATTATTGCCTGACGGTTTACCCGTATCAATCAGTGTAGGTAACGACAATCAATGTTTAATTGTGTGCGGTAGTAGTCGTTTTAAACTCAGCACTTTACCTGCCCAAGACTTTCCCCTGTTGGGTGAGCCAGAACAAGTCACGCCGATTCAATTGGGCCGTGAAGACCTCGTCGATTTGCTGGATAAAACGCATTTTGCGATGGCGGTGCAAGACGTGCGTTATTATCTCACCGGTATGCTGTTTGAAGTCAAAGAGCGGCAATTGGCGACGGTATCAACCGATGGTCATCGCTTGGCATTGGCACGTACGGTAATAGCGTGTGATGATAGCGTGGCACTGGCTGCAATTTTACCAAGAAAAGCTGTACTTGAATTACAACGTTTGTTAGCAGAGCTTAAACGCATGCTACCGAATCAAGATAATAAAATCACCCTCAATGTCGGTCGTGAATTTTTACAAGTCTTACTCCCTTTTGGGGAAGTCGATAATACAGGTCAGCTAAAAAATGCCATCATGGTGGCTTTTACCGCACGCCTGATTGATGGTAAGTTTCCCGATTATCGCCGCGTTATGCCGTCATTGACCAATAAAATTGCCCGTATCAGCCAAGAGCAGCTGGCGAACGTGCTTCGCCGCGTGGCTATTTTGAGTAACGAGAAATCGCGTGGCGTGATTTTTGATTTTTCAGGTGATAACAATTTGATGGTACGTGCTAGCAATGCTGAGCAAGATGAAGCCAGTGAGCAGCTTGAGGTTAAATATCAAGGTGAGCCATTAGAGATATCATTCAATGTGGCTTATTTACTAGATGTGCTTAATGTACTGCAAGGCGAAATTGACTTTAATATGAGCCAAGCCAATGCTTCGGTATTGGTACAACAAGTCAACGATAGCAAACATGAGTTTGTGGTTATGCCAATGCGTATTTAGGGAGCGGGCATATTTTTTCAATCCAGTGATGAGTAGTGACGTAGATAAATCATGCAAATTATTGAATTAGCTATTCATCATTTTCGCAATCTTCACACGATTGAATTACAACCCAGCAGTTGTAATGTGTTCTTGGGTCAAAATGGCAGCGGAAAAACGTCGCTATTAGAAAGTATCTATTTATTATCGCGCGGCAAAAGTTTTCGCCATCATCAACCGAGGCATTATATTGAGCATGGTTTTAGCGATACGACGGTTTTTGCTAGGCTCAATCATGAGCAAACGGTCGCTATTGCCAAATCCCAAGACGCTACCACGCAATTGCGACTCAATGGGCAGTCGCTTGTCACCCAAAGCCCACTTGCGCAGCTGCTACCGACCCTGTTGCTTGAGCCTGTGAGCCTTGCACAGCTAGAAGACGGTAGTCAAGCAAGGCGTGAAATGTTAGATTGGCTAGGGTTTCACGTGGAACAATCATTTCATCCCAACTGGCTGTCTTATCAGCGTCTATTAAAACAACGCAATAGCTTATTAAAGCAAAATGTTAGTAACGTCTCATTAACTAGCCTGCAACAGCAAGAACTGTCAGCTTGGGATTACCAGCTAAGCCAACATGCAGAAAAAATTCACCAAGCAAGGGCCGATATCATTGAACAATGGCAGCCCCATTTTTTGGCGCAAGTGCAAAAATTTTTACCCCAGTATGCCGAAAAATTACGATTGCGTTATACACCGGGGTTTGATACTGAAGCTGGCTTAGAAAATACCTTAGCCAATCGTTTAGCGTCTGACATTGAGCTTGGCTATACGCGTATGGGATGTCATCGGGCTGATATCAATGTTGTGCTAGATTTAGTGCATACCGATGCAGCAGGGCATAAGCACAAGCAGACATTGCTTGCCACCGATATGCTGTCACGGGGTGAAAAAAAATTATTGGTCATGGCGCTTCGCTTATCGCAGTTGCCGTTACTCAATCAGGTCGATAAAGTACCTTTGGTATTGGTGGATGATATCACAGCGGAATTGGATAATGATGCGCTTATGCTGTTATTAACTGGCTTAAAACAAGTTAATTCACAGCTGTTTATCACCAGTCTTACCCAAGATATCGTTGAGAGTATTCAAAAGATTTGGCAGGATAATATAAAACTGTTTCACGTGGAACAGGGAAGCGTTAAACAATTACCGCTTGAAGTACAACCTATTCAAAATGACCTATAAAAACCAGTAACATTTTTAGGTGACTAATTTAGGTGACTAAGTTTAAATGGTTAAGTATTTTTTCAAACTGATGTAACTTAAACTCCCTATTTTCTAGCTCAGCTAACTCACTATTTTGCCTGTCATAAGCAGGGATATTCAGTGACTTTTCCCCTAAAATTTGCTACAATAAACCCTTTATTTTTCGCCAAAAAACTAAGAAAAAAATCAACGATTTTGACCATAAAATCGAGTATGTTCTGACGTTTTTACCATGCAAAACTTATGGAGTCATCATGACTGATACATCTGCGAATGTAGCCGATCAGACACAACAATCTATTACCCAATCAAGTCATCAAGAAAATAAAGCCTATGGTTCTGACAGTATCCGCGTACTTCGTGGCTTAGAAGCCGTGCGTGTACGTCCTGGTATGTACATTGGCGATACTGACGATGGCACAGGTTTGCATCATATGGTGTTTGAAGTGGTAGATAACGCCATTGATGAAGCTTTGGCGGGTCACTGTGATCAAATTGACATCATCATCCACGAAGATGAATCGGTCAGCGTCAAAGACAATGGACGCGGTATTCCTGTCGATATTCACCCAGAAGAAGGGGTGTCAGCCGCGCAGGTTATCATGACGGTCCTGCATGCGGGCGGTAAATTTGACGACAACAGCTATAAAGTCTCAGGTGGTTTGCACGGTGTCGGTGTGTCAGTGGTTAATGCATTATCAAAAAAACTGGTGCTCGATATCTGGCGTGATGGTTACCACTATAGCCAAACGTATGCCGATGGTGAGCCCGTAGCCCCTGTCGAGCAGCTTGAAGCCACCCAGCAAACAGGCACACAAGTACGTTTTTATCCAAGCGATGATATTTTTACAGGCACAATTTTTGATTTTGAAATTCTCGCCAAGCGCTTACGCGAATTGTCGTTTTTAAACTCGGGTGTACGCATCGTATTGACCGATGAGCGCGATGACAAACGCCATGAGTTTGAACACGTTGGCGGTCTATCTGAGTTCGTCCATTACATCAATGCGGGCAAAACTGGGCTAAATGAGGTGTTTCATTTTACCAGTGAAGAAAATGACGGTATCAGTGTCGAAGTGGCATTACAATGGACAGATAGCTACAACGAAAAAGTATTATGCTTTACCAATAATATCCCGCAAAAAGATGGCGGCAGCCATCTTTCTGGTTTTCGTTCGGCATTAACACGCTGCCTAAATAGCTATATGGATAGCGAAAACTTGATGAAAAAAGAAAAAGTTGCGGTAACAGGTGACGATGCGCGGGAAGGTTTAACCGCAATTATTTCTGTCAAAGTACCTGACCCAAAATTCTCAAGCCAAACCAAAGACAAACTGGTATCAAGTGAAGTCAAACCAGCGGTTGAATCAGCCATGCACGATAAGTTTAGCGCTTACTTGCTTGAAAATCCCAATGCTGCCAAAGGGATTGCTGGTAAAATCATCGATGCTGCCCGTGCGCGAGAAGCTGCGCGTAAAGCTCGTGAAATGACCCGCCGTAAAACCACCCTTGATATCGCAGGTCTGCCAGGCAAACTTGCTGATTGCCAAGAAAAAGACCCTGCGATGTCAGAGCTGTACATTGTGGAAGGCGACTCGGCAGGCGGTTCTGCCAAACAAGGTCGTAACCGTAAGATGCAGGCGATTTTGCCGCTGAAAGGTAAAATTCTAAACGTAGAACGTGCACGTTTTGATAAGATGCTATCATCGCAGGAAGTGGGTACCTTGATTACCGCATTGGGTACAGGCATCGGACCTGATGAGTACAATCCTGATAAATTACGCTATCACAAAATTATCATCATGACCGATGCGGACGTGGATGGTTCACATATTCGCACCTTGCTTCTAACATTCTTTTTCCGTCAAACCCCAGAGCTATTAGAACGTGGTCATATTTATATTGCGCAGCCACCCCTTTATAAGGTGAAAAAAGGTCGCCAAGAATTGTATGTCAAAGACGATGAAGCGTTAAAGGCCTATTTATTGTCATCAACCATCGATGATACCCAGTTGCATTTGAGCGAAGGTACGCCTGCGGTCACAGGGCAAGCACTAGAAACCTTGCTCAATGATTATAACCAAACTCAGACCATCAAAAACCGTTTGCAAATCAAATATCCAAGCGCCGTATTGGATGCGTTGGCAATTACCAGCAAACTTAGCATGCCAATGATTGAAGATGAAGCGCAAATGCGAAATTGGCTAGAAGCGTTAGCGCAGAATCTAGCAGTGAAGGCAGACGGATTACACCCACAAATTGAATTAGAGCCCTTTAGCAAACAAGAAGGCGATCATCAAAAAACCTATTATCTACCGCGCGTGACGATTTTTATCCATCAGTTGCCACATGCGTACTTATTAGATACCGCATTTATTGGTTCAGGTGAGTATAGCCGTTTGCATCGCTTGACCAGCCAGTGGAAAGACATGTTGTCAGATACCGCTTACGTCGCTAAAGGTGATAAAAAACTGCCGATCAAAGACATGGGTTATCTATGGCAATTTATCATGAGTGATGCGCGCCGTGGTTTAGCGATTCAGCGCTATAAAGGGTTGGGCGAGATGAATGCTGATCAATTGTGGGAAACCACGATGGATCCAGAAAATCGCCATATGCTAAAAGTCACCATTGAAGATGCGATTGCTGCTGACCATTTATTCTCGTGTCTGATGGGGGATGATGTAGAACCGCGTCGTGCCTTTATTGAGGAGAATGCGTTAACGGTGACCAACTTGGATATTTAATCCGATTTTAGAGTCGTGTTTTAATACAATGAAAACCACCTTATGTTGTAATAAGGTGGTTTTATTTCAGCTAGAATTTTTAAAAGAGATATCACATGATTGCTTTATTACTGCTAGCGATAGCCTTATCGATGGATGCCTTTGCTGTGGCGATTGGACTGGGTGCCAAACACCGCCAAGATACGGCCAAAATTGCGATTATGGCAGGCGTATATTTTGGCGTGTTTCAAGGTTTAATGCCGTTGATTGGTTATCTCGGTGGACGTTCAATCTTAGGATTTATCGCAAATTGGGCACCTTGGATCGCATGCATTATTTTAGTCGGGCTTGGTGGAAAAATGCTGTATGAAGCCTTATCTGGCGATGATGATGTGTCATCACAAGACTCTACTCCGCACAATGTTGCTTTAGATATCGCCAATGATGCCAATGTTGTCATCACGCATAAAACCATGACTACTTTAGCGATTGCAACCAGTATTGATGCAATGGCAGCCGGATTTACTTTAAATTTAATCCCAGTCAATCCTTATGTATCCTGTGCAGTAATTGCCGTAGTAACAGGGATTTTTAGCTTTATTGGCGTATTTATGGGCAAGCAATCAGGCACATGGCTAGAGAGCAAAGCTGAAATTTTTGGTGGGCTAGTATTAATTGGTATTGGTATCAAAATGGTACTTTAATAGACTAGCTTTTTTGTCCTTAATTTTAATAGTCAAATAAAAAAGACTTCCAAATTAATGAAAGTCTTTTTTTATGTTGAGCTAGTTTAGTCGGAAGATTAACGCTTAATACGATACCATGCATCACGTGCTGCTAGGCGAGCTTGATCCCAAGTCAAACGTGAATTACCTTTGAATTGTTCCCAATCATTGCGTAAATCATTTTCAACACTTTCAAAGTCATTTGCTGTATTAAAATGATGACGTGCACGGTAACCATAATCATACGCTGAGCGATAGTCGTTATCGTAATCATAGCCTTGGCTATAGTAAGTCGTCGTATTGTAGTTATTGCGCCAGTAAGTATCTTCTTCTGTATTACCTTCAAGCGTATTTGCTACGGCGTTACCTGTGGCTGCACCTGCTACAGCACCAATGGCACCGCCAACCAATGAACCTACTGGACCACCTACAGCACCAATCGCTGCGCCTGTAGCAGCACCAGCTGCCATACCTGTACCACTGGCAACAGGGTTAGCTTCTTTACGTTGTTCACCGGCTTCAGTTGGGTTAACTGCCTCACCCACTTCATGACCCGCTGCACCACCGGCTACAGCGCCAATCGCGCCACCCACTAATGTACCAACAGGACCTGCTACTGAACCAACAGCTGCACCTGCTGCTGCGCCACCTAGTGCGCCAGAACCACTAGCGACTGGATGAGGTTTTTCGTAAGCATCTTCAGCGGTGGTAGGATTGACTGCTTCACCGATTTCATGACCTGCCGCGCTACCTGCTACCGCGCCGATAGCGCCACCCACTAAGGTACCAACAGGACCCGCCACCGAACCAACGGCTGCACCGGCTGCGGCACCACCTAATGCGCCTGTACCAGTAGCAACAGGATGAGCTTTTTCTTCACCTTCTGCATAGCCATCTACCGTACGTAAACGTGGTGAATATTCTTGACCAGAAATACGAGCATCTGTTCTATCCCAACCATCACGAATCGCTTCTTTTGCATCTTGCCATGCAAGACGTGAATTACCTTTTACTTCCTGCCAGCTACGTTCAAGGTCCGATTCCACACTGTCAAACGTTGTACCAGCTGGGTATTTTGCGCGATTTGCATAGCCGACGGCATAAGCTGGTTGATAGTCAGTGGTATAATCATAACCCTCTTTATAATAAGTTGTTCGTGAATAGGTATCGTTCCAATAAGCATCTTCAACGGTTGGGTCAATCGCTTCACCTGCGGCGTGACCTGCAGCACCGCCAGCGATAGCGCCAATTGCGCCGCCGATTAACATACCCAATGGACCACCGATAGCACCAATGGCTGCACCTGCAGCAGCACCACCCATACTGCCTATTGCAGTACCGATTGGATGTGAGCCTGGTTCACCAGTGATAGGGTCGCGGTTTAAGTCTGAATTATTGATATTATCTACCATGATGGTATCCTCATTTAAAGGTTTTTCATCCAAGCCATACGAGTGTTTAGAAAAAATTTTTAATATGGCTATTATTTTTATTGTCGAAAAACGATTAAAAGTGACGTTAACTTAAAATCAATAAATTAAAATCAATTTTTTCATCAATCCGTTTTCGGTTATTACCGTTTCATAATAATAAATTTTTGTATTTGCTGTATAGTATTATGATCAGTCTTTTTCGTAGAGTTTGGTAAACATAAAGCCTATTAGATGATGTTTGTGTAACAAAGACAATCAATTGGTGAAAGGGATACAAAAAAACGTAATTAAAGACCGTCGATTATAAAAATTTTTTAGGCAGAGTTTTTACTTAAAACAGTTATGTAGCTATTTTTCACCCTATAAAAATCAGCAAATAAAGCCGTTAATTGGTAGAATACCCATAAATTTTTGAAACCTGTTAGCATTGGTTCAATTAAGCTATTTATCCAAATTTAAAGAGGCTCGTATGTCAACATCCAACCACTCAATCAAACAAGACCGTATCTTGGTACTGGATTATGGTTCACAGTACAGTCAACTGATTGCGCGCCGCGTGCGCGAAGCAGGGGTATTTTGTGAAATGTACCCATACGATATCGACGCACAGCGCATTCACGACTTTGGTGCAAAAGGGGTTATTTTATCGGGCGGTCCAGAGAGCGTGTATGCAGAAAATAGCCCAAAAATTAATGACGCCGTATTTGATATCAATGTGCCCGTACTAGGCATTTGCTATGGTATGCAGGCGATGGCAGATCGGTTTGGTGGCAAAATTGAAGCCAGCAGTCACCAAGAGTTTGGCGCTGCTATCATCGAAAAAACCGCTCAAGATAGCTTTTTTAACGGCATTGAAGATGAGCCCAACAAATTACACGTTTGGATGAGTCATGGCGACAAAGTTGTTGAGTTACCTGCAGGCTTTGAAGTGACTGCGATAACGCCAAGCTGTCCAATTGCTGCGATGGCAAATGAAAGCAAGCATTATTATGGGGTGCAGTTTCATCCAGAAGTAACCCATACGCTGCAAGGTGAAGCATTGATTAGTCGATTTGTGCACCAAATCTGTGGCTGTGCCAATGCCTGGACACCGGATAACATCATTGAGATGCGTGTGGCGCAGTTAAAAGAACAAATTGGCGATGAGCAAGTGTTGTTGGGGCTTTCGGGCGGCGTAGATAGCTCGGTGGTAGCCGCACTGCTTCACAAAGCGATTGGCGCGCAGCTAACCTGTGTGTTTGTTGATAATGGTTTGTTACGGCTCCATGAAGGCGACCAAGTGATGCAAATCTTTGCTGAAAACATGGGCGTTAAAGTCATTCGCGTGGATGCTGAGGAACGTTTTTTGACCGCATTGGCCGGTGTTAGCGATCCAGAAGCCAAACGTAAAATCATTGGCAAAACCTTTATCGATGTGTTTGCAGATACCGCACGTGAACTGTCGGGTGAGGGCAAAGGCATTCAATTCTTGGCACAAGGTACCATTTACCCCGATGTCATTGAATCGGCAAAAAGTCACCAAGGCAAAGCGCATGTAATCAAGTCTCACCACAATGTCGGTGGCTTGCCAGACGATTTGCAATTCAAACTCATTGAACCCTTACGTGATTTGTTTAAAGATGAAGTGCGTAAGCTCGGCGTGACATTAGGGTTACCTGAAAAAATGATTTATCGTCATCCTTTCCCAGGTCCAGGTCTAGGCGTGCGTATCTTGGGTGAAGTGAAAAAAGAATATGCCGATATTTTGCGTCAAGCCGATGCCATCTTTATGCAAGAGTTGGAAAAATCTGGTTGGTATGATAAAACCGCACAAGCGTTTGCCGTGTTCCAACCTGTAAAATCAGTGGGCGTGGTTGGTGATGGTCGCCGTTATGCGTGGGTGATTGCGTTACGAGCGGTTGAAACCATCGACTTTATGACAGCGCGTTTTGCGCATTTACCGTATGATTTGATTGAAACAGTGTCCAATCGCATCATGAATGAAATCAAAGAAGTATCACGTGTGACCTACGATATCTCAAGTAAGCCACCAGCGACCATTGAATGGGAATAAAGCGACTAAAAAAGCTAATAAAAAAAGGCGATTGATTATCGCCTTTTTTATGGGGTTAAACCACGACCGATAGCGTTATCGAGTATTGCTTTTACGTATCGCCAAAATAATCATTACCAATAAAATGCTAAAAAATCCCAAGGATAATTCTGGGATACTAAAGCCTAAAAACGTCCAGTCAATCACCGCACACTCGCCAGAACCTTTAAACACTTCTTTCAATACTTGGGCAATCGGCAACGTATCCATCCAATAGTCTAACCCAGGACCACACGACGGGACTTGGTCAGGTGGCAGGTGTTGAATCCATACATGGCGAATCGCCACCGCAATTGACCACAAAATGCCAAGCAGCGCGCCGAACATCAACAAAATCTTTGCCCAAACTTGTTTTGGATTGAGCAAAAAGGCGATAAATGCAAAAATCCCCATCACAATCAAACCCACTCGCTGAAAGATACACAGCGGACACGGGTCTAATTTTACCACCCCTTGCAAATAAAAATAGGCGAAACTCATGCCAATAATGCTGGCTAACGTCAATAGTCCTGCCAGTCTCCGATAACTTAACAAGCTGTGGGTCAATGAAGCATCACGCATAAAAAAACCATCAAACAATTTAGTGAAAAAGAATAAGCCAAACCATAGCGCTTAGAATTTTAGAAATTTAACGCTACAAAATAATCAGCCCAACCACATCTGATTACTAGCACCTACTAACTAGCGAAATTGAGCCACATAGGCATAAAAATCTTGTGTATCATTCTGCTCGATATCGGCTTGCTCAAGCACAGAGTCTTTGGCAAGCTGCTCAAAGTAAGTCATTTGCTCAGGGACTAATCCTTGATGTCTTAAGCGGTTGGCATGCATTTGCGCCAGTGACTTACCAAACTGCCAGCTACTATCAAAGCGTTGGGTATCGGCTAGCACTTGCGCTGATAGGGTATTGTCTGGATTTTGCGCTTTTGCCATCATCGCTTGCCACGCGTTGCGGTAATCATTGCTACCATAGGTGACATCTAAGAGCTCTGATAGCTTACGCATACCTAGCAAATGCTGTAGTAGCCAGTCTTTAAAGGCAACTTGACCCGCTATTGTATCAATCATTAAGTTTGGCTCGCGCCCTTGATTGACAATTTTTTCTTGGTTTTGAGCAAGTAGGGCATCTTCCTCGGGCAATAAGTCAGGACTATCCAGCAATAGACAGTACAACGCCAAAATTTCCATAAAACAGGCGGTATTTAAGCTGATACCGATTTCGCTATACGGATCTAAGTCAATCGCTCGGAGTTCAACATAAGCGATACCGCGCTTGGCTAAGGCATCACTGGGGTTTTCACCAGGTTGGGTGATTTGTTTGGGTCGAATCGGGCTGTAGTACTCGTTTTCAATCTGTAAAATATGGTCATTGATTTGAATGGGATAGCCATTGTCATCATCGAGTCCCAACGCGGTAAAATTAGGATGCGGCGTGTGGATGGCATTACGCAAACCTGCAACATATTCATCGAGACTGTTGTAGCGGATGTCTAAATCATCTTGTACGCTATTTTGGTAACCCAGTTTGCTCATACGCAGAGAGGTAGCGTTGGGTAAATAGTAAGTTGATGCGTTTATTGGCTTTAGCGGATGCTCGCGACCCTTTAAAAAACACGCGCACACGGCAGGACTTGCACCAACCAAGTACAGTACCATACCACTCAGACGCTTGAAGTTACGAATCAAACCCAAGTATTTTTCATTTTTAAATTCAGTTAATGACTGGGTATCACCTAACTGCTGTTGCCAAGCGGTGAATAAATTATCACCAAATGATAAATTATAATGCAATCCTGCAATGGTCTGCATACGGCGACCATAGCGGATGCCTAGACCGTGACGATATAAGGTTTTTAGTCTACCTAAGTTTGAGGTGCCATAGTCGGCCAGCAAAATATCTTCATCGCCCGAAATCATACAAGGCATCGACATCGACCAAAACAGCTCGTCATCGGTCAAAGCATTTTGTACCACAATATGTAAATCACGCAGCATATCAAGCGCTTCTTTCACCGTGGCTTTTGGCTCAGTAATTAGCTCTAACAAGCTTTCGGCATAGTCAGTAGTGATAAAAGGGTGAGTGAGTTTTGAGCCAAGCTTTGCTGGATGTGGGGTAGTGGCGATATATCCCTCAGGGCTCATACGTAAGCCTTCTTTTTCGATACCCCGTAGCATGCCATGGATGTTTTCAGCGGTCAGCCAAGTAGGTAGCTGCAAAGAAGTACAAGTTTGAGGCGCTTGGGTCATAGTTATCCTAGAATTATTTTTAATTGTGTGAAATTATGCCACCAAATCTATACAAACACTATCAAAATATCGTGATGACGACATTACCAATTGCGATAATCGCCAAACGTAAAAAACCCACAGTAAGTACCGTGGGTATGATAAAAACTATCCCATTATTTGATTAATTGGTAATTTTTACTTGAAACTTATAATCAAAAAGGCATTAAGAGAAATCTAATTCAGTCTCAAACCCTTTTAATTCATGACGCGCCATGGCTAGGTTTGATTTTTGGCGATCAAGTACTAGGTACAAAAATAGGTTTTCGTTACGTACTAGTGGACGGATTAAGTGATATTGTTTACTTAATGTGATTAGGATATCTTCGATATTGTCGTTAAGACCTAATGCTTTAGCAGTTTTACGTTTTGCACGTACCACTTCAGTGTTACCCGCTGCTGCAACTTCAAGGTCGATACCATTACCGGTTGAGGCAAGTGCTAGGCCTGATTCGCTGTCAACCAATGCAGCTGCAATGAAACCGTCGATGTTATTGAGTGAGTCTAAAGATAATTTAGCCATGATAAGCTCCTTGGTATTATTAAATTAATAATAAAGATTGCTTATTAATAATTGCTTAGCTAACAAACTTAAATTATTAACACATTTAATATTAAGTAATTAACAAGAATAAATTAATATCAACCTATATTAGGGTACTTGATGATAACACGGTTAAGTGTCATCACACTGTTGATAAAACCATTATTACCGATAAAGGCTAACGATACAAATCAAATCTGATAAACGCTGAAAAAATGTAGATGATTTTGTTCAAAGGTAACAAATACAGGATAAACGAAAATTAAAAGGCTGAACTTAACAGTTGCTGACTATATTTAAGCTCAAGCCTTTTAATTATTCAAATAAACTAGGTAAAGAAACCCAGTGAAATTAGCCAGTAAAGCTAGATAGAAAATGATGAACCACAACCACAAGTCGTGGTGGCGTTTGGATTGTTGACAGTAAAACGCGAGCCTTCTAATCCTTCCACATAATCAATGGTTGAGCCATGTAGATATTGGTAGCTCAAACTATCAACCACCAATGCTACATCAGCGTTGCTAAAGGTAGCATCATCATCGCCCAAGTTCTCTTCAAAATTAAAACCATACGAAAAACCCGAGCAGCCACCACCCGTCACATATACCCGCAGCATTAAGTCGTTATTGCCTTCTGAATCACGTAGATTACGTACTTTTTTGGCAGCATTATCGGTCAAGGTCATGCCATCAACCATACTATCAGTTATGGTATCGCTCATCGGGGTATTCCTTATAAAAACTTTTTTCTTATTATGGGGTGCTTGCTTTATACTATCAAGAATTTTTCCCATTTAATTTTAGTCAAATTTTTTGAGTTTTGAGCCGATTATGATAGAACTAAAACATGCCAGTATTCGCCGTGATGGGCGTGTATTATTTAAAGATGTTAATTTGCAAATCCATCCAGGTTGGAAAATCGGGTTAACAGGCAACAATGGCACAGGTAAATCCAGTTTTTTTGCGACGCTATTGAACCAAAAAGGCGAAGGTGAATTGGCGCTCGACACAGGTAGTCTATCGGTTCCAAACGGTTGGCAAATCGGTCATATGGCGCAAGAGATTGAAAGCACTGACCAGTCGGCGATAGATTTTGTATTGAGTGGCGACAAAGAATACTTTGAGCTGCAAGATAAGATTAACCATCCAGATACTTTGTCAGAAGATGAGCTTGCCCATGTGCACGCCCGCTTTGATGATATCCATGGCTATAGTACCCCTGCAAAAGCCTCCCAAATCATGACAGGACTTGGGTTTAATGTTGCCCAAGAAAGCCAACCTGTGAGTAGTTTTTCAGGGGGCTGGCGTATGCGCCTAAACCTTGCCAAAACCTTAATGAGCCGAGCAGATTTATTGTTGCTTGATGAACCGACCAATCACTTGGATTTAGATGCCATCTTGTGGCTTGAAGAATGGCTCAAAGCCTATGACGGCACGCTACTCATGATTAGCCACGACCAAGCGTTTTTGGATAATGTGGTGAGCAATATCTTGCACATTGAAAACCAACAAATGACCCTTTATACAGGCAATTACAGCACCTTTGTGCGTACCCGTAGTGAGCGCCTAGCCCAGCAGCAGCAACAGTTTGAAAAACAGCAAGAAACCCGTGCGCATCTTGAAGATTTTATCCGCCGCTTTAAAGCCAAAGCCTCCAAAGCCAAACAAGCGCAAGCCCGTGTCAAACAGCTTGAACGGATGACCGAGTTGGCGCCTATCATGGCGGATAATCCGTTTCAGTTTCGGTTCAAATCCCCTGTGCAATTAACATCGCCATTATTGGTGCTAGATAATGCCAGTGTGGGTTACAATGGTGTCGCACTCATCGAGAACATTCGCCTACAAATTACCCCTGACAGCCGCATCGGTCTGCTAGGGATGAATGGCGCAGGCAAATCAACGGTCATTAAAGGCTTGGTGGGTGAGTTGCCTATCTTGGCTGGGACGCGTAAAGCCGCAGATAGTTTGGTACTAGGGTATTTTAACCAACACCAAATGGATAGCCTTGATGGAGAAGCATCACCCATGTTGATGCTACAGCGTCTCGCAGGCAAAACCTCAGACGCTGATTTACGGGCGTTTTTAGGTAGTTTTGACTTTCGCGGTGAGCGCATTGATACCCAAAGCAAGTTATTCTCTGGCGGTGAGCGGGCAAGACTCACGCTTGCGCTCATCGTATGGCAGCGTCCCAATGTTTTGGTATTAGACGAGCCGACCAACCACCTAGATTTGGAGATGCGACAAGCATTGAGCATGGCTTTGCAAGAGTTTGAAGGGGCGGTCATTCTGGTATCACACGACCGAGAAATGATAGCCAATGTTTGCGATGAGCTATATTTGGTGCATGACGGGCAATGTAATATCTTTGACAATGACATCGCTTATTATAGTCAGTGGTTATCACAGACCCGCAAACAGCAAGCCAAACAAGCGAACGGCAATAAAAAGCTCGAAGACAAAAAATTAGCCGACCATAAAACAGATGTTTCACGTGAAACGTCTAACGTACCCAATGCGTTATCCAAAGAACAACAACGCAAAAAATCTGCCGAGCAGCGTAAACTCACCGCGCCCATCCGTAAAAAAATCGAAAACGAGGAAAAACAGCTGGAAAAATTGGGCGAAAAACTGGCGAAAATTGAAGAACAGTTAGGCGATAGTAGTTTGTACGAGGATAGCCGAAAAGCCGACTTGTTAACGTTGCTCGATGAGCAGACGGCATTAAAAAGTGACATTGAAGCAGTCGAAGAGCAGGTGATGAATTTGATGATGGCACTTGAAGAGATGGAAAATAATTTTAACTAGCCGATAAAAAAGACAGCCTAGACTGTCTTTTTTTATTTAATCTCACATTACTTTGCATCAGCAAAATATTTTTGTAAATCATCATTACCACCGATGTGCTTGCCACCGATAAACACCTGTGGGGTAGTTTCACGACCCGTAATGGCTCGCACTGAGGTAATACTGGCATCTTTACCAAGTACGATTTCTTCAAACTCAAAGCCTTTTTCGGTTAACGTTTCTTTGGCTTTGGTACAATGTGGGCAACCAGGCTTGGTAAAAATAGAGACAGAGGGTTTGTCTTGCCAGTTTGGGTCAATATATTTAATCATGGTATCGGCATCTGATACTTCGTATGGGTCATCACTGCCGCTGTCTTTGGGTTCGTCAAAGATTTTGACGATTTTACCATCATCGACCAGCATTGAATAACGCCATGAACGTTTGCCAAACCCAATTGCTGAGTCATCGATTAAGCGTCCCATCGCTTCAGTAAACTCACCGTTACCATCTGGAATCACGGTCACATTGCTACAGTCTTGGTCTTTAGCCCAAGCATTCATAACAAAGGTATCGTTGACTGAGACACACACGATGTCATCAACGCCTAGTTTGGCAAATTCATTTGCCAATTCATTATAGCGGGGTAAATGCAGTGATGAACACGTTGGTGTAAATGCCCCGGGTAAGGCGAACAATACGACTTTTTTGCCTTTAAATAATTCATCTGTGCTAACATCTACCCATTTGCCTTGCTGTTGGGTATGAAAAGTCACGCTTGGCACTTGTTTGCCAATCATATCGCTAAACGCCATATCCTACTCCTTATTATGGTAAATTGTTATACTACATTTTTTAGTAAATTACCTATCTATTTACTCATTATACAAACAAATAAGGTAAAAAACTGTAATCAGCATTATTAAAAAGTTAATTATTTCAATCAGTATTTTAAATCATTATATAATTTATGATTTGTTTTGCATAATTATCTTTGATGCTGACAGCTAGTCAATTGTTAAAAATTGACAAAATCAGTTATGATAGGGCAGATTTTTTTAGATTTTATTCAACAAATTTGATAAGGAAAACCTTATGCCATCATTTGACGTGGTTTCAGAGTTACAGTTATTTGAAGTTAAACATGCCGTACAAAATACCGAGAAAGAAATCGCCACCCGTTTTGATTTTAAAGGCAGCGATATTAAAGTCGAACTGAATGAAAAAGACAAAAAAATTACCATCACCGCAGACAATGAGTTGCAGATGGAAAACGTGTATGCCATGCTTGAGAAAAACATGATAAAACGTGGGGTAGATTTGCAGTCGCTCGACCCACAGGATAATCAAGGCTCGGGCAAACAAATGAAAAAGGTGGTTAATCTCAAAGATGGACTTGATGGCGATACTGCTAAAAAAATCAGTAAGGCATTAAAAGAGTCGGATTTGAAAGTATCGGCAGCAATTCAAGGCGATAAAGTACGGGTCAATGATAAGAAAAAAGACACGCTACAGCAAGCGATGGCGTTTTTGAAAGAAAAGCAATTTGGCGTGCCACTGCAATTTAATAATTTTAAAGACTAACACGCAAAAATTAGTATAAAACTACTAGCATAAAAAAAGCCCTTTTCTCAAACAGGGCTTTTATTTTTACAGGTTGCTATTAAAGACTTTCTTTTGTACTCGGCAATCTATCTAACGCCCTTTCATCATATTCAACCGCCATCCGCAGCGCACGAGCAAAGGCTTTAAACGTACTTTCAATTTGGTGATGGCTGTTTTTGCCTTTCAAGTTATCCAAATGCACAGTAATCATCGCATGATTGACAAAGCCATAGAAAAATTCACTGAACAAATCCACATCAAACCCACCAATCATCGCACGGGTAAACGGGATATCCATGTGCAGTCCAGGGCGACCTGAAATATCTACTACCGCACGGGAGAGGCTTTCATCAAGCGGGGCATAAAAATGTCCATAACGTACGATGCCTTTTTTGTCGCCAATTGCTTGTTTAAAGGCTTGACCTAGCGTAATACCGACATCTTCGACGCTATGATGGTCGTCAATGTGGGTGTCACCGTTACAGGTAATATCCATGTCAATCAAACCATGGCGTTTGATTTGGTCAAGCATATGGTCAAGAAATGGCACACCCGTGTCAATGGCGCCTTGACCAGTACCGTCAAGGTTGATAGATACGGTGATTTGGGTTTCGGCAGTATTTCGTGTGACGGTGGCGATACGCGATGGGCGAGTGGTCATGGTTTTCCCTTACAGTTAAAAATCACAGTCTTTTATGTTCAGCATCTTTTTCACGTTGTTTGATAACTTTACGCACTTTATCACGCGCACGGTCTTGTTTGAGCTTGGATAGATAATCCACAAAAACTTTACCATTTAAGTGGTCAATTTCATGTTGGATACATACGGCAAGTAGGCCTTGTGCTTCTTCAACGAACGGATTGCCCTGCGCGTCGACAGCCTCAATTCTGACATGTTTAGGTCTATCGACTTTGTCATAATATTCCGGCACAGACAAACACCCTTCTTCGTAGCTATATAATTCATCGGCTAATGGGGTGATAACAGGGTTGATAAACACCCGAGGTTGGCTGCCATCTTCAGATAAGTCCATCACCACCAATTGAATGTGTTCATCCACTTGTGTTGCCGCAAGGCCAATACCTTTGGCGGCATACATGGTTTCGAACATATCATCAATCAAGGTTTTTAGGTCATCATCAAAGTGAGTGACAGGCTTGGCAAGGGTACGAAGCCTCGGATCTGGGTAATTTAAAATAGTACGTAAAGTCATAATCGGTCACTATTAATAAGGCAAAAATTATCTAAAAAAATTGGCATAGGGTAACGCAAACGCTAAAATTTGGCTACTATAACTTATATATAGGTGCAAACCAATCGCTTCACAATAGCAAATAATCAATGATAATGATTGAGTCATTAAAATCCACTAAAACCAAATCATTTAAAAAAACCATTTAAAAAGAAAATTTGTCAAGCCCCAATTATTTTATGCTATGCTAACCAAAATTTACATAGTGCAAATTATGGGTGATTTTGCGACACATAACACAACATTTGGCTATGATTTTTATAAGTGATGGTAAAGAGTATGCCATTTTAAAGCGTTAAGCGGTTAACCTTGAGCATTGGGCTATGATGAACTATAACACCACGACAATGAAAAAATTATCCTTCGCTTTGTTGGCAACCCTAGGTATGACAGTGACTTCGTTAGCTGCTGCTAACAATCCGCCGCCTCGTATCAAAGCCGATGCGCCCAACCGTTATGTGGTAAAAAAAGGTGATACGCTTTGGGATATCTCCGGTAAATTCTTAGAAAGTCCGTGGCGCTGGAAAGAAATTTGGGCGACCAATAAACAGATTCGTAATCCGCATCTGATTTATCCAAAAGATGTGATTATCTTATGTGTGATTAAAGGGCAAAAATTGGTCGGTGTAGATACGGGGGAAGGCTGTGCAGGCATTGAAAAAGCCATGAACGCGCCAGTCACCACAAACACAGTGGTGAGTGCTGCAGGTAGTATCGCTGCGATTCCTTTGACTGCCATTGAAACATGGCTTGAACGCAATATCATCGTGTCGCCTGATGACTTTAAAACTACCCCCTATGTGCTGGCTTCAAAAGATAAAAACATTATCACAGGTGTCGGTAACAAAATCTATGCCAAAGGCGTGCCACTCATTGTGGGACAACGCTATGGCGTGTACCGTGAGGGCGAACCGTATGTTGACCCAGCCACCCGTAAAGTCATCGGTCTTGAAGTCACCCAAGTTGCCGCAGGTATCGTCACTAGCGTAGCATCAAACGGTGTTTCTAGTATCGAGCTTAAAAAATCGTATGGTCAAGAAGTGCGCGAAGGCGACCGTGTATTCGTCGAAGTCGGTCAGTACTTGCCACCCGCGTTTTATCCAAAACCTGCCAGCGTTACCCGTGGCGGTCGCGTGATTCGTATTTTAAACTCAATTAGTAGTGCCGGTCGAGATGGGGTGATTGCTATTAATTTGGGCACTAGCCAAGGCGCTGAGCCAGGCGATGTGTTGACGGTTTATCAAAAAGGTGCTTTGGTCTTGGACGACCACTCAACCGTGAAAGGTGGGGCAGTACGATTGCCAAGTGAGCAAATCGGTCATGTGATGGTATTTAAAGCATTTAACGATATTAGCTACGCTTATGTACTTGATGCAGAATCACCGATTCATGAGCAAGATTTTTTATTGCCTGCGGTCGGCAACTAACGCTTTCGCTTACCTTTGCTTGCCCTTGCTTATGCTTGCTTGGTAAGCGATTGTTCAAAAGCCAGTCACCTTGACTGGCTTTGCTGTCTTTAAAGTTTTTATTGTGAGAAAAATTTATAATAGCAAACATTCATAAGCCCTATACATGCCCAAGGAATATACGTGATGCAGGACTATCAGCCTAACTTAAACCCGGCGCAGCAGGCTGCCTTATTGTTGTGGCATTTAGTGAACTTATCGGTGCCTGTTTATAACAAGCTTGTAGCGCGTTTTGGTAGCGCTGAACAAGCGATTCAAGCTAAGCTGGCAGATTGGCAAGCACTGGGCTTGCATGATAATCACCACAAACGCTTTGCTGAGTTTATCAGCGCCAGTCGAATCAGCCAATTTTTGCATGATACGCTATTAGAACTATCACAAGGGCAGTATGGTGTGGTGTTTGATAATGACCCTTTATATCCGACGCAGTTAAAAAACATCTATGACCCACCTCCTTTGCTATTGTATCAAGGCAACTTATCTGCCTTAAGCCAACCACAATTGGCGATCGTTGGAAGTCGTAAACCTAGCCCACATGCCGAAAAAATTGCCTTTGATATGGCGCAATATTTGGCGCACGAAGGTTTATGGATCACCAGTGGCATGGCAGAAGGCATTGACAAACAAGCGCATTTAGGTGCATTAAGTCTACAGATGACAGGTACACAAGGTGGTACTATTGCGGTACTGGGCAATGGTATTAAACATTGTTACCCAAAAAATCATGCCAGCCTTAAAGCCCATATTATTGCGTCAGGCGGCTGCGTCATTAGTGAATTATTGCCTGATATGCCGAGCAATCGCTACCATTTTCCAAGGCGCAATCGACTCGTCGCTGGGCTAAGTTTGGCAACTTTGGTTGTAGAAGCCGCTGCCAAAAGCGGCTCGCTCATCACTGCCAGAGAAGCCAACGAGCAAGGCAAACAAGTTTTTGCTATTCCTAGTCATATTGACAACCTCAACGCCAAAGGTTGCCACCAATTGATTCGTGAGGGTGCGACCTTGGTCGATCATCCATCACAAATTTTGGAAGATTTATCAATTTTTAAATCACCGATTGTCAAAACCACTGAGGTTGAACCAGCGCCAAAAGTTGCACAGGCAGTGAGCAATAGCCCTCAATTACCGTCCGAATCAGCACCAAACACCCAGCCGCACCAAGCGCCATTGGCGATGGATGTGCCGCTGCATTTGCAGACACTACTTAATCAACTCGATTGGGTAGGGCAAGATTTAGACAGCTTGGTCGATAAGACCCGCACCGATATTGCCACGCTCATGGGCTGGCTGATTGAACTTGAACTAATGGGACTGGTGATGCAGCGCGGCGGTTTATATATGCGCTGCCGCCCTTAATTTTGATAAGCGATGAGCAAAAAAAACTAAAAATAATCGAGGTATATAATGCAATTTAATGACACTCAGCTCGATGCAGTTCAGCAATTTTTACAAGCCGGCAATCTGCTCGCTTATCCAACCGAAG
The DNA here is from genome assembly GCA_902506225.1 of Enhydrobacter sp. 8BJ. Lineage (GTDB taxonomy): Bacteria > Pseudomonadota > Gammaproteobacteria > Pseudomonadales > Moraxellaceae > Faucicola. Next base: position 142,879 of record LR733345.1, read on the forward strand.
CGGTGTGGGGAATTGGCTGTGACCCGTTTAACGAAACAGCAGTGAAACAGATTTTAGCGATTAAACAACGTCCAATCGAAAAAGGCATGATTGTTATCACAGGCGATATTGCGCATATTCAGCCATTCTTGCAGCCGTTACCACAGCAGGTAGTCAACACCATTGCGGCAAGTTGGCAGTCTAGCGATGCACAAGCCACCACTTGGTTGTTACCGATTCCTGCATCATTGCAAGGCAAAATCCCCGAATGGGTCACAGGTGGGCGAGATAGCTTAGCCATACGGGTGATTAGCCATCCGATGATTGCCAAACTATGTAATCACATTGCCCACGTAGACAACAATAACCCGTTTGGATTTTTGGTATCCACAAGTTGTAACCTATCGGGTTTAACACCTGCTACTGATTTTGCGGCTGCTTATCATTACTTCGGTGATGCCATCGGTTATTTACTCGGCGACACCCTTGGATTTGTTCGACCTAGCCAGATTTTTGATGCGATAACCCAACAACAAGTACGCGCTTAACACCTTGTTTTTAGCAATTTTTATCTTCTCATGTCATAAATACGCAAATTTAATGTGGATTTCATAGTAAAAACACCATTTTGACCCGAAAATAATGCGACTTACTCTTGAAATCAAAGAGATTCACCACTATCAAAGATAATAACTTTAACCGTTTTAACGTGTAACTGTTACCCTGGTGACGATTACTTTGATAATAGGAGTGATGATTGATGAATTCAGCTGATAATAACCAAAATACGCAACCGCATAACCAAACTGATGCCACGTCAAATGTATTAGGCGAAGCAATAAGCGAATCTGAGCCAACTAGCGAACCAAAAATTATTGACAGTCAAGTAGATTTGACTACTTACCAAAATCGCATTGCCGAGCTTGAAGCTCAAATCAAAGAAGCCAAAGAAGCCCAGGCCCGTGCCAACGCTGAAGCCTACAATGCGCGTAACCGCATGGAGCAAGAAACCGAAAAAACCAAAAAATTTGCCTTAGAAAAATTTGCCAAAGACCTATTAGACACGGTTGATAACCTTGAACGTGCGATTGAAAATAGCCAATCCGACAATGATCCTGTGTTTGAAGGCGTCAAACTTACTCACAAATCGCTGATTGCGGTGCTAGAAAAATACGGCGTTAAAGTGGTCAATCCACAAGGCGAAACATTCAATGCCGACCTGCATGAAGCCGTGGGTATCGATCCAGAAGCAAGCGCCAACCAAGTCGGTCAAGTACTACAAAAAGGTTATACGCTACATGAGCGTTTATTGCGCCCAGCCATGGTTCGCGTAGGTAGCCAGGAATCAAGCAGTAAATAATGGATTAACCGATTGGTAACAAATGTAGCAAAAAAATTTTGCTAACTGCTTGAAAAAAACCCTCGGTAAACCCATATAAAAATACAAGACAACGTGGTGCTCATCACCACTTACCATCAAAATAAAAATTGGAGAATTTAATTATGGCTAAAATTATTGGTATTGACTTAGGTACAACCAACTCATGTGTTGCAGTGATGGAAGGTGACAAAGTTAAAGTCATCGAAAATGCTGAAGGCGCACGTACCACCCCATCAATCGTTGCTTATAAAGAGGACGGCGAAATCTTAGTGGGTCAAGCAGCCAAACGCCAAGCGGTAACCAACCCACAAAATACCTTATTTGCTATCAAGCGTTTGATTGGTCGCAAGTTTGAAGACAAAGTCGTGCAAAAAGACATCGCCATGGTGCCATATAAAATTGTCAAAGCTGACAATGGCGATGCCTGGGTTGAGGTTAACGGTAAAAAATTAGCACCACCACAAATCTCTGCTGAAATTTTGAAAAAAATGAAAAAAACTGCAGAAGATTATCTAGGTGAAAACGTCACTGAAGCGGTAGTAACGGTACCTGCTTATTTTAATGACAGCCAACGTCAAGCCACTAAAGACGCAGGTAAAATCGCAGGTCTTGATGTCAAACGTATTATCAACGAACCTACAGCGGCAGCTTTAGCCTACGGTTTGGACAAAAAAGGCGGGCCAGACCGTAAGATTGCGGTTTATGACTTAGGTGGTGGTACATTCGATATTTCAATCATTGAAATCGCAGACGTTGACGGCGAGCAGCAATTTGAAGTACTTTCAACCAATGGTGACACCTTCTTAGGTGGTGAAGACTTTGACTTAGCCTTAATCGACTACTTGGTTGAAGAATTCAAAAAAGAAAACGGTGTGAACCTAAAAGGTGACCCGCTAGCAATGCAGCGCCTAAAAGAAGCGGCAGAGAAAGCTAAAATCGAACTTTCTAGCTCACAAAGCACGGATATTAATTTACCGTACATCACGGCAGATGCGACAGGTCCAAAACACTTAGTGGTAAACGTAACCCGTGCCAAGTTAGAAAGTTTAACTGAAGCGCTGGTCAACCGTACCATTGAGCCTTGTAAAATCGCACTGAGTGACGCCGGCTTAAAAGCGTCTGATATTGATGACGTTATCTTGGTAGGTGGTCAAAGCCGTATGCCACTGGTACAACAACGTGTTCAAGAATTTTTTGGCAAAGAGCCACGTAAAGATGTGAACCCTGACGAAGCCGTAGCGATAGGTGCAGCAATTCAAGGTGCGGTACTGTCGGGCGATAAAACTGACGTACTACTGCTTGATGTCACACCGTTAACGCTAGGTATCGAAACCATGGGCGGCGTGTTAACACCAATCATTGAGAAAAACACCATGATTCCAACCAAGAAATCACAAGTGTTTTCTACAGCGGATGACAACCAACCTGCGGTAACTATTCAGGTGTACCAAGGTGAGCGTAAAATTGCCGCACAAAACAAATTGCTTGGACGTTTCGATTTGACCGATATTCCACCAGCACCGCGTGGCGTACCGCAAATTGAAGTTACCTTTGACATCAACGCTGATGGCATCATGAATATCTCAGCTAAAGACAAAGGGACTGGTAAAGCACAAAGTATCCAAATCAAAGCCGACTCTGGTCTATCAGATGCTGAAATTGAGCAAATGATTCGTGATGCTGAAGCCCATGCCGCTGAAGATGCCAAATTTGCTGAACTTGCGCAAGTACGTAACGAAGCAGATGGCCGTATTCATGGCGTACAAAAAGCCATGAAAGATGCCGCTAACAAAGTGACCGATAGCGACAAAGCCGCAGTAGAAGAAGCTATCAAAGCGCTAGAATTGGCGGTAAAAGAAGATAATCTAGATGACATCAAGTCAAAACTTGAAGCCCTAGACAATGCCTTCTTACCGGTTAGTCAAAAAATTTACGCTGATGCAGGCGCGACTGCAGGAGCAGGTGATGCACAGCCACAACAAACCCAGCAAGATGATGGGGTTGTCGATGCAGAATTCACCGAAGTAAAAGATGACAACAAATAATCATTTAACCGGTTAAATCATCAATAAAATACCGCCTTACGGCGGTATTTTTTATTTTATTTGAAAATTTTAAAAAAAAAGTGTTGACACCCATTCCAATTCACGTATAATACGCCACCACTGAGCGACAAAGAGTTTACAAATAAGTAAACAAGTTACGAAGCTTAGAAAGAATTAAAATAAAGCTTGACAGAGCAAACCAAAGCGTATTACAATATCAAACTCACCAAATGATAGACGATATCTTTGGTACATTAAATAACAACGAACACAAGAACAACTTGTGTGGATTTTCACTTAGGGCGATAAAATTAAGACTTTAATTAATTATATTGTCAGAGTGAAGATACTCGTAAGTTTATTTGAGCAAAGACAGTATAAATAATTGAGTCAACAAATTAAATCTATTGACACCGCTACGCGGTGACAATAGATAGAAAGATTAAACTGAAGAGTTGATTAGTGGCGGACGGGTGAGTAACATTTAGGAATCTGCCTAGTAGTGGGGGATAGCTCGGGGAAACTCGAATTAATACCGCATACGACCTACGGGTGAAAGGGGGCGCAAGCTCTTGCTATTAGATGAGCCTAAATCAGATTAGCTAGTTGGTGGGGTAAAGGCCCACCAAGGCGACGATCTGTAACTGGTCTGAGAGGATGATCAGTCACACCGGAACTGAGACACGGTCCGGACTCCTACGGGAGGCAGCAGTGGGGAATATTGGACAATGGGGGCAACCCTGATCCAGCCATGCCGCGTGTGTGAAGAAGGCCTTTTGGTTGTAAAGCACTTTAAGCAGGGAGGAGAGGCTAATGGTTAATACCCATTAGATTAGACGTTACCTGCAGAATAAGCACCGGCTAACTCTGTGCCAGCAGCCGCGGTAATACAGAGGGTGCGAGCGTTAATCGGAATTACTGGGCGTAAAGCGAGTGTAGGTGGCTCATTAAGTCACATGTGAAATCCCCGGGCTTAACCTGGGAACTGCATGTGATACTGGTGGTGCTAGAATATGTGAGAGGGAAGTAGAATTCCAGGTGTAGCGGTGAAATGCGTAGAGATCTGGAGGAATACCGATGGCGAAGGCAGCTTCCTGGCATAATATTGACACTGAGATTCGAAAGCGTGGGTAGCAAACAGGATTAGATACCCTGGTAGTCCACGCCGTAAACGATGTCTACTAGCCGTTGGGGTCCTTGAGACTTTAGTGGCGCAGTTAACGCGATAAGTAGACCGCCTGGGGAGTACGGCCGCAAGGTTAAAACTCAAATGAATTGACGGGGGCCCGCACAAGCGGTGGAGCATGTGGTTTAATTCGATGCAACGCGAAGAACCTTACCTGGTCTTGACATAGTGAGAATCTCTCAGAGATGAGAGAGTGCCTTCGGGAACTCACATACAGGTGCTGCATGGCTGTCGTCAGCTCGTGTCGTGAGATGTTGGGTTAAGTCCCGCAACGAGCGCAACCCTTTTCCTTATTTGCCAGCGGGTTAAGCCGGGAACTTTAAGGATACTGCCAGTGACAAACTGGAGGAAGGCGGGGACGACGTCAAGTCATCATGGCCCTTACGACCAGGGCTACACACGTGCTACAATGGTAGGTACAGAGGGTTGCTACACAGCGATGTGATGCTAATCTCAAAAAGCCTATCGTAGTCCGGATTGGAGTCTGCAACTCGACTCCATGAAGTCGGAATCGCTAGTAATCGCAGATCAGAATGCTGCGGTGAATACGTTCCCGGGCCTTGTACACACCGCCCGTCACACCATGGGAGTCTATTGCACCAGAAGTAGGTAGCCTAACGAAAGAGGGCGCTTACCACGGTGTGGTCGATGACTGGGGTGAAGTCGTAACAAGGTAGCCGTAGGGGAACCTGCGGCTGGATCACCTCCTTAACTAAAGCACTAAGTGAGAATTCACAGCAAGTTGTTCTTGTGTATAAATAAGCTAATGGATTTTAGCTCGAACCTAAAATTGCGATGCAATTTTTTAACGGTTCTCGGGGTCTATAGCTCAGTTGGTTAGAGCACTGCCTTGATAAGGCAGGGGTCATAAGTTCAAGTCTTATTAGACCCACCATTAGATGAGCTTAGTAAGCGCAAGCGAACTTAGCGAAACTTATGTACCGCTACTTAATTGAGTCGTTACTTAATTGAGTAAAGATACATAAGACTTTAACCAGCTACAGTAATTAAGTAGCGGGGCCATAGCTCAGTTGGTAGAGCGCCTGCCTTGCACGCAGGAGGTCAGGAGTTCGACTCTCCTTGGCTCCACCATAATTAGCTTAATGTTATAAAGCAGACAGAGTAATTTAGTAAGTATTAAGAGATTACTTCAATCTGTTTTATCAGAAATCACGACCTGACGAAGGTCTGATAATTCAATAACAACATAGAGAAATGAGTCTGGGTTAATTATCAAGTTCCAACGAAGATAATTAACCTTTACCGCACCTTGCTGCCTTTAGCAGACAGGTGCGGTATAAAAGTAAAGAGAACTGAATCAAGCGTAAACATAGGTGAAGATCGTTACCATTACGAATATAACTCAAATAGAAAAGTGCAGTAAGCACTTGCTTGAAATCTCGAATTATTTCGAGATGCAGAGCAAGTAATAGCTGTCACTCATTTGGCAACAAATGAAGCTATTTAGGGTTGTATAGTCAAGTAATGAAGTGCACATGGTGGATGCCTTGGCAGTCAGAGGCGATGAAAGACGTGACAGCCTGCGAAAAGCGTCGGGGAGGCGGCAATATCCTGTGATCCGGCGATATCTGAATGGGGAAACCCACCTACCATAAGGTAGGTACCCCGCTATATTTTATAGCGGGGGGCAAACCGGGAGAAGTGAAACATCTCAGTAACCCGAGGAAAAGACATCAATAGAGATTCCCCTAGTAGCGGCGAGCGAACGGGGAGGAGCCGACTGATTATAATTTAGAGGAATGACTTGGAAAGGTCAATCGTAGAGGGTGATAATCCCGTACTCGAAAGGTTATAAGAAGCATATTAAGTAGGGCGGAACACGAGAAATTCTGTCTGAAGATGGGGGGACCATCCTCCAAGGCTAAATACTCCTGACTGACCGATAGTGAACCAGTACCGTGAGGGAAAGGCGAAAAGAACCCCTGTGAGGGGAGTGAAATAGAACCTGAAACCGTGTGCATACAAGCAGTCGGAGCCCCGCTACTTAATTATTTTGGAATGATAATGTTCTACGTATATATACTCAAAGGTGAAGATGGTTCGCATTATTGTGGATACACATCAGACCTAAGACAACGATTTGCCGCCCATAACAGTGGTGGAAACAAATCGACCAGTTACCAGCAATGGCAGCTATTATACTATGAAGCATATCAAACAAAACAATTAGCAATGAGAAGAGAGCAAACGCTCAAACATCATGGCAAAGTTTACCAGTCCTTAATCAAGCGACTGGCAGAATAATTAAGTAGCGGGGTGACGGCGTACCTTTTGTATAATGGGTCAGCGACTTATATTCTGTAGCAAGGTTAACCGAATAGGGGAGCCGTAGGGAAACCGAGTCTTAATAGGGCGTCTAGTTGCAGGGTATAGACCCGAAACCGAGTGATCTATCCATGAGCAGGTTGAAAGTGACGTAACAGTTACCGGAGGACCGAACCCACTGTCGTTGAAAAGCCAGGGGATGACTTGTGGATAGGGGTNGTGACGGCGTACCTTTTGTATAATGGGTCAGCGACTTATATTCTGTAGCAAGGTTAACCGAATAGGGGAGCCGTAGGGAAACCGAGTCTTAATAGGGCGTCTAGTTGCAGGGTATAGACCCGAAACCGAGTGATCTATCCATGAGCAGGTTGAAAGTGACGTAACAGTTACCGGAGGACCGAACCCACTGTCGTTGAAAAGCCAGGGGATGACTTGTGGATAGGGGTGAAAGGCTAATCAAACTCGGTGATAGCTGGTTCTCCCCGAAAGCTATTTAGGTAGCGCCTCGGACGAACACCATTGGGGGTAGAGCACTGTTTCGGCTAGGGGGTCATCTCGACTTACCAAACCGATGCAAACTCCGAATACCGATGAGTGATATCCGGGAGACAGACGGCGGGTGCTAACGTCCGTCGTCAAGAGGGAAACAACCCAGACCGCCAGCTAAGGCCCCAAATTCCTAGTTAAGTGGGAAACGATGTGGGAAGGCACAGACAGCTAGGAGGTTGGCTTAGAAGCAGCCATCCTTTAAAGAAAGCGTAATAGCTCACTAGTCGAGTCGGCCTGCGCGGAAGATGTAACGGGGCTCAAACTAGGAGCCGAAGCTGCGGATTTAATTGTTTCAATTAAGTGGTAGGGGAGCATTGTGTAAGCCTGTGAAGGTGTGTTGTAAAGCATGCTGGAGGTATCACAAGAGCGAATGCTGACGTGAGTAACGACAATGCGAGTGAAAAGCTCGCACGCCGGAAGACCAAGGGTTCCAGTCCAACGTTAATCGGGGCTGGGTGAGTCGACCCCTAAGGCGAGGCCGAAAGGCGTAGTCGATGGGAAATCGGTTAATATTCCGATACTTGTTTATGATGCGATGGAGGGACGGAGAAGGTTATGCCAGCTTGGCGATGGTTGTCCAAGTGGAAGGATGTAGTTAGGTTTAGTAGGCAAATCCGCTAGACTATTAATGAGATCTGATAGCAAGCTGTACTTGTACAGCGAAGTGGCAAATACCCTGCTTCCAGGAAAAGCTTCTAAGCGATAGTCATAAAGAAATCGTACCCTAAACCGACACAGGTGGTCAGGTAGAGAATACCAAGGCGCTTGAGAGAACTCTGCTGAAGGAACTAGGCAAAATGGTACCGTAACTTCGGGAGAAGGTACGCTGCCGATGGTGAGTAGACATGCTCTACAAAGCTATTGGCAGTCGCAGATACCAGGCCGCTGCAACTGTTTATTAAAAACACAGCACTCTGCAAACACGAAAGTGGACGTATAGGGTGTGATGCCTGCCCGGTGCTGGAAGGTTAATTGATGGGGTTAGCGTAAGCGAAGCTCTTGATCGAAGCCCCAGTAAACGGCGGCCGTAACTATAACGGTCCTAAGGTAGCGAAATTCCTTGTCGGGTAAGTTCCGACCTGCACGAATGGCATAATGATGGCGGCGCTGTCTCCAGCAGAGACTCAGTGAAATCGAAATCGCAGTGAAGATGCTGTGTACCCGCGGCTAGACGGAAAGACCCCGTGAACCTTTACTACAGCTTTACATTGAACTTTGACCTTACCTGTGTAGGATAGGTGGGAGGCTTTGAAGCAGGCACGCCAGTGTCTGTGGAGCCATCCTTGAAATACCACCCTGGTAATGTTGGGGTTCTAACTCAAGCTTAACAGAGCTGAGGACAATGTATGGTGGGTAGTTTGACTGGGGCGGTCTCCTCCTAAAGAGTAACGGAGGAGTACGAAGGTGCGCTCAGAACGGTCGGAAATCGTTCGAAGAGTATAAAGGCAAAAGCGCGCTTAACTGCGAGACCCACAAGTCGAGCAGATACGAAAGTAGGTCTTAGTGATCCGGTGGTTCTGTATGGAAGGGCCATCGCTCAACGGATAAAAGGTACTCTGGGGATAACAGGCTGATACCGCCCAAGAGTTCATATCGACGGCGGTGTTTGGCACCTCGATGTCGGCTCATCTCATCCTGGGGCTGAAGCAGGTCCCAAGGGTATGGCTGTTCGCCATTTAAAGAGGTACGCGAGCTGGGTTTAGAACGTCGTGAGACAGTTCGGTCCCTATCTACCGTGGGCGTTGGAAATTTGAGAGGATCTGCTCCTAGTACGAGAGGACCAGAGTGGACGAACCTCTGGTGTTTCGGTTGTGACGCCAGTCGCATTGCCGAGTAGCTATGTTCGGATGGGATAACCGCTGAAAGCATCTAAGCGGGAAGCCCACCTTAAGATTAGATTTCCCTAAAGAGCCGTTGTAGACTACGACGTTGATAGGTTGGGTGTGGAAGCACAGCGATGTGTGTAGCTAACCAATACTAATTGCTCGTTTGGCTTGACTATACAACGCCTAAATGGCTTTGTAGGTAATAACGATTATCACCTCGCTTGATATAGCTCATACTTTACTTTTAAAATAACTCATTCCTCTATCCCCCTTTGCTGACGATAATAGCTTGGAGGTCCCACCTGATCCCTTCCCGAACTCAGAAGTGAAACTCCAATGCGCCAATGGTAGTGTGGTTCGCCCATGTGAGAGTAGGTCATCGTCAGCTCCCTATTCCAAGGGGATTCCTTCTACAAGACGGTTAAGCCCGACCGCAAGAATGTTCTTACTGGCATTGATATCTCTATCATGCCATGTGCCACACGAAGCACATATCCATTCTCTTATTCCAAGCGATTTTCTACCTTTCGGACTATTGGCGGTGATTTCACCGCAACACGAACATCGCTGGGTCGTGTATCTCTCATTCACGATTTCAAAACGNGCAACTTGTACACTATAACGCTTGCATAAATTTTGCTAAAATAATTTGCATGAAAACACTCAAGCTACGCATACGAGATAAACACACAGCAAAGCTTAACCGTCTAAGCGGTTTAGTGAATTTCGTATGGAACTATGTGAATGACTTGAGTTACAAGCATCTGCAAAAGACTGGCAAGTTCTTTAGTGCTTACGACCTAAACGAATACACCAAAGGTAGCGGTGAACTACTTGGCTTACACAGTCAGACTATCCAAGCCATCAATGAAACCCACGCCAAATCGCGTCGCCAATTCAAAAAAGCCAAACTAAACTGGCGAACCAATAACCCAAAATCAAAGCGTAAAAGCTTGGGTTGGCGGCTTACACAGTCAGACTATCCAAGCCATCAATGAAACCCACGCCAAATCGCGTCGCCAATTCAAAAAAGCCAAACTAAACTGGCGAACCAATAACCCAAAATCAAAGCGTAAAAGCTTGGGTTGGCTACCGTTTAAACAATCTGCCATCAAACACATCGCCACACACCAAACAGGTAAAAAAGGCTTAAAATCCACCTTACAGCTTAGTTTAGCCAAAGGACAAAAGCTAATCATCGACCTATGGGACAGCTACAACCTTAGCCTATATCAAATTAACACCCTTGAGGTCGTCCAAGACAGCCGTAACCGTTGGTATGCCTGTATCACAGTCAAAGACTATCCCAAACAATCATGCGGAACGGGTAGCGTAGGCATTGACTTAGGGCTTAAAGACAGTGCTACCGCCTCAAACGGTGACAAGCTAACCATTAAGCAAACGCTAAAATATGCAAAACAATTAGCTATAGCCCAACGCTCAAACAACAAAAAACGTATCAAGGCTATCCATGCCAAAATCAAAAACACACGCCAAGACCTGATACACAAATTCACCACCCAATTAGTCAAAGACAATGCCCTAATCGTGGTCGGTGATATTCAGAGTAATCAATTTAACAGTAAAAAAGGCAAACTCGCCAAATCGGTTTACGATGCAGGCTGGTTTGAACTAAAACGACAACTGACCTATAAGTGCGAGAACGCAGGTTGTCGTTTTGAAATCGTGAATGAGAGATACACGACCCAGCGATGTTCGTGTTGCGGTGAAATCACCGCCAATAGTCCGAAAGGTAGAAAATCGCTTGGAATAAGAGAATGGATATGTGCTTCGTGTGGCATTGCTGACGATAATAGCTTGGAGGTCCCACCTGATCCCTTCCCGAACTCAGAAGTGAAACTCCAATGCGCCAATGGTAGTGTGGTTCGCCCATGTGAGAGTAGGTCATCGTCAGCTCCCTATTCCAACACCCCCCTTACACTAGTACTAGTAAGGGGGGTTTTGCTTTTCAGTCTACCAATGCGTTTTATATTCGGTTATAGTGTTAATTTAATACTTTTAGTCATCTTGCGTTAATATCTTATTTGCTACATAGCTTTACGCATTTTCACACTGTAAATTTTTGAATTCTATATACTGGTTGTATCAATGTCGATCCTTTTTCAACCTTGGGTAAACATTTGATATTTGCTAAGAAATTACAAATATAATTAAAAGTTTAGGATAAAAAAATGACACATAAGCCCGTTAAGCCAGAGCCAGATATGAATATTCAGCAAGGCAATGGTGGTGAAACTCACCAACAAGCTGATAATAATTCAACCAATTTAACCACGCAGCAAGGGATTGTTATTGCAGACAATCAGAATTCGCTAAAAGCGGGTCGCCGTGGTCCTGCATTGCTAGAAGATTTTATTTTACGTGAGAAAATTACCCATTTTGACCATGAACGTATTCCAGAGCGTATTGTGCATGCGCGAGGTAGTGCGGCGCATGGTTATTTCGAGTTGACTGAGTCATTAGAGCAATATACTACTGCTAAAGTGCTTACTGAGGTAGGTGAGCAAACACCTTTATTTACCCGTTTTTCGACGGTAGCGGGTGGCGCAGGATCAATTGATACACCGCGTGATATTCGCGGTTTTGCCGTCAAAATTTATACTAAAGAGGGAAACTGGGATTTGGTGGGTAACAATACCCCAGTATTCTTTATTCAAGATGCTATTAAGTTCCCAGATTTGGTGCATGCCGTCAAGATGGAACCGGATCGTGGTTTTCCACAAGCGGCTTCAGCGCATGATACTTTTTATGATTTTATTTCATTGAGTCCAGAAACATTGCACAATTACTTATGGGCAATGAGCGATCGCGGTATTCCACGCAGTTTACGTATGATTGAAGGCTTCGGTATTCATAGTTATCGCTTTATTAATGCCCAAGGTGAAAGCACGTTTGTACGTTTTCACTGGCGTCCACGTCTTGAACTGCAATCGCATGTTTGGGATGAAGCAGTAAAAGTGGCAGGTGCTGATCCTGATTATCATCGCCGTGATTTATTTGAAGCATTACAACAAGGTGATGAGGTTATTTGGGATTTTGCTGTTCAGTTGTTCACCCAAGAACAAGCGGATAAGTTCCCTTTTGACCATCTAGATGCTACTAAGCTTATTCCAGAAGAGTTGGTACCACTCAAAGTAGTGGGTAAGATGGTATTAAACCGTTATCCCGATAACTTCTTTGCGGAAACAGAGCAAGTGGCTTTCTGCCCAGCAAACATCGTCCCAGGTATCGACTTTAGTAATGACCCATTACTACAGGGTCGTTTATTTAGTTACCTTGATACCCAGCTGTCACGTTTAGGTTCACCAAATTTTGCGCAGTTGCCAATTAATGCACCAAAATGTCCATTCCATAATATGCAGCGTGATGGTCATATGCAGATGCAAATTCCAAAAGGTCGCGTCGCTTATGAACCACAAAGTTTGGAACCAGAAAAACCGCGCGAAAATCCCGCAGTAGGTTTTAAATCATTTGCTGAGGATTTAAGCCAAGGCAATGATACAGTTAAAGGTCGTATTCGTGCAGAAAGCTTTGCTGACCACTATAGCCAGCCACGTATGTTCTATCGTAGTCAAACACCTATTGAGCAGGCGCATATTGCTTCAGCGATTGTGTTTGAGCTTTCAAAAGTTGAGACGCCCTATATCCGTGAACGCATGGTTGCGCAGTTGTTAACGGTTGATGAAACATTGGGTAAACGCGTTGCCGATGGGTTAGGGATGAAACCAGTGCCAAAACCGATTGAGCCGACGGTTCCGGTGCAAGATTTGCCATTATCACCAGCTTTACAGTTGATTGGCAAAGCTAAACCAACGCTTGAAGGTCGTAAAGTCGCTATTTTAGTCGCAGATGATTCAAATGCAGAAATGCTTGAAAAATATAAAGCAGCGATTACAGCAGCAAAAGCAGTACCGTTTGTAGTAGCGCCAAAAATTAGTATTACGTTAAATAATGGTGAAACCATTGCGGCTGACGGTCAATTGGCGGGTTCACCTTCTGTATTGTTTGATGCAATCGTTAGTATCATTATGCCGGAGCAAGCGAAAAAATTAGCCAAAATGAGCGAGGCGATTGCGTGGTTTAAAGACGCGCACGCCCATCTAAAAGCGATTGCTTATTGCGGTGCGACGGATGAATTTATTCTAATTCCTCAGCACATTGAGAAAGATGCCAGTGTGGTGGCTTTAAAGGAAATAGATACCTTTATTGAGAAGGCCAAATCGCGTGAATGGGATCGTGAGCCTAATGTGCGTGATTTAGCATAACTCATCGACCTAGCAACAAAAAAGCTAGCTTAATAATAAGCTAGCTTTTTATTTATTTGGCGGAAACGGAGGGATTCGAACCCTCGATACGCTATTAACGTATACACACTTTCCAGGCGTGCGCTTTCGACCACTCAGCCACGTTTCCAATCGAGTTGCAACGCCAAAATATAGGTAATCGCAAAACGGACGCCTATTTTACCCAAAATAATGCCAAATGTCATGTATAATTAATCAATTTTCATCGATGGCTAGAGTTGGTAAGTTATAGCGTATGAGTTGTTATCAGCGTTTTTCCCACAAATCACTGTCACAGACACTAGTAGCGATGGGTTTATCCCTATTGCCCTTATGGGCACATTCAAGCACCTCTTTAGATTATCGTAAACAGCATCTCAATCAATGTGGCAATACCTATGCTAACCAACAAAGTCCGCAGCCACTTTCGAATCGACCACTTGAGATTTATTATCTATGTCTAAATGGCTTTGCTGTGGGTTATTCGTCACTCAGTAAAACCGCTTTGTGGTCAGCGGAGTATTTGACGCGAGCGCGTATTGAAAAAGCGAGTGAACTACCAAGGGTTGATAATTTTCACGAAGAAAGTCAGCTGCCTAATCGGGTTAAAGGCTATTTAGCTGATTATCGCAACGTACCTTATGATCGTGGACATTTGGCGCCCAATGCAGATATGAGTACGCTTGAATCACAATATGACAGCTTTAGCCTCGCCAACATTGTACCGCAAAATCCCGTCAATAATCGTAGCACTTGGCGAGACATTGAGTCCCGTACCCGTTACCTAGCGATCAAACACAACCGTATATACGTGGTGACAGGGGTGGCTTTTATCAGTAATCGGGTTAAGAAAATTAATAACAATATATTAGTACCCAGTCATTTGTACAAAGCGATTTATATTCCGAGTCTACAACAAGCAGGGGTCTATTTTGTCCCTAATGATGATAGTCAGCGAGTGGAAATCATTAGTCTGGATGAACTTGCGGTAAGAATAGGCATGGATGCCATGCCAGGGTTGTCAGTGAAGGTACAAAAAACGGCAATGACGCTGCCTATCGATGACTATTCGAGCGCTTCAAAAAACAAAAACACCTCAAAATCAGAACCCGATAACCAACAAATTTTATTAGTCTTAGTTAATTTAGTCTTGACTATTTTTGAATGGATAATCAGCCTATTTAAATCCTAAAATTGATAATTATACACAAATGACTGATTAGTCAGTTTGCAATTTTGGGATTCTTTAAAAAAATAATTATTTAAGAATCAATTACTTAATATATAAAAAACGAGAAATTTTACTCTGTAAGAATGTAGAAAACTATTAGCAACTTTTGCGCATTAAAAAATATCTTTACCTCAAAACCATTTTGGCTATAATGATTGTTAATGGCACTGCATCTCACTTCCCTTACTTTTTTGCAGTGCACTACAGAAGGAACTGTTATGAAAATTTCTCTTAAATCAATCAGCGTTGGTGTTGCGCTTTCTACTTTAAGTGTTGCTGCTATGGCTGCCGATCCAATCGTGGGTACTTGGCAAACTTATGAAGACAATCAACCAAAAGCCCAAGTTCAAATCTCACAAACAGGTAGTACTTTCACCGGTAAAATCGTTGCGGGTAATACTGAAAAAGCAAAATCTTTTGTTGGTAAAACTGTGTTAACAGGCGTTAAAGCAGCGGGTAATGGCAAATATGCGGGTAAAGCAAAAGACCCACGTTGGGGCTTTGGATTAGGCGCAAATATTTCAGTAAGTGGTTCGACCTTGACTTTATCTGTTCCAGTCAAAGGCAGCCAAACTTGGAAAAAAATTAAATAATCGCTACTGATTTGAAATATCAAAAAAGCTAGATAGTGATATCTAGCTTTTTTATTTGTGCAATCGCAAGTTTTGTAGAGTCTTTTAGTATGGTTAGATAAAAAAATAGGCTGATTGAATCAGCCTATGTTTATCATTCTTTGTCTATTCGATACGTTCGCCATGTACGGCTAAATCAAGACCAGTGTATTCATCTTCATCAGTGACACGTAAGCCCATGGTTAATTGAATCACTTTGGCAATAAGGAAAGTCACAATCGCGCAGTAGATGATAACCGCAAACACGCCTTCTAATTGCACCCACACTTGACCCATAGTTGATAAAGCCAGTGGTTTGCCAGTGATAGCAGGACTCACAAAGATGCCTGTCAATATGGCGCCGACGATGCCACCAACGCCATGCAATCCAAACGCATCCAAGCTATCATCGATTTTTAACAGACGTTTGAGATAGTTGACTGCATAAAAGCAAACCAATGAAGTGATGATGCCAATCGCTAATGCGCCTGCTACCGTTACAAAACCTGCTGCTGGGGTAATACCAACTAGACCCGCCACTGCACCTGATGCACCGCCCAGTACAGAGGCTTTACCACGCACTAATTTTTCGATGGCAAACCAAGTTAATGTCCCCGCCGCTGCCGCTACTTGAGTGACAAGTAACGCATTACCTGCCAATGCATTTGCCGCCAACGCACTCCCGCCATTGAAGCCAAACCAACCTACCCAAATCAAACCCGTACCAATTAAGGTTAAAGCCAAGTTTGAAGGTGCCATCGGGTCACGGTTATAGCCATTACGTTTACCTAAAACAGCCGCCAACACAATACCTGCCACACCTGCATTAATGTGCACGACCGTACCGCCTGCAAAGTCTAGCGCACCATCTGCCATCAACCAGCCGCCGCCCCAAACCCAGTGACAAATCGGTGCATACACCAATAATACCCAAAGGGCAGTAAACACCATGAAACTACTAAATTTGATACGTTCAGCAATCGAGCCTGCTAAGATTGCCACAGTGATAATCGCAAAGGTCATTTGAAAAGTGACAAATAACAGGGTCGGCACGGTACCGGTTAAATCACCCAGCCCGATATTAGATAACAATGCATTATCGAAACCGCCAATAAATTGATTAAAATCGCTGCTACCAAACGCCAGCGAATAACCCAACACAATCCAAATGATAGATACTACCGCCGTGGCACCATAACTGTGTGCCATCGTCCCTAAAATATTCTTTTTGCGCACCATACCTGAGTAAAACAATGCCAACCCTGGAATAGTCATTAGGAGCACTAATGCAGTAGACATTAATACCCAAGCGGTGTCGCCTGCATTTAGCGTAAGCGTGTCAGCAGCATGAGCCGCCAATGGAGATAACAACAATAACGATAAAATTGATTTAGTAGATACTAGTGGCTGTGAAAATTTGGCAAAAGCTGCCCTTGTAATGACGGCATTCATCGTAACCCCCTTAAAATTATTTGAGATAGTCGTTAAGCTGCTTGATATGTCTGTATTAATGTTTAAAGGATGGTCGACTTTAAAAGTTAACAAGCGCTGCGGCAACGACAGTCATGATAGTGTTAGATAGCATTAGCGCCCGTTTCACCCGTACGGATACGAATCACTTGTTCTAATGGTGATACAAAGATTTTGCCATCACCGATTTTGCCCGTGCTAGCCACGCGAGTAATAGCTTCAATCGCTGCATCAACCATTTCGTCAGTCACCGCAATTTCTAACTTAACCTTCGGTAAGAAATCAACCACATACTCAGCACCACGATACAATTCAGTATGACCTTTTTGACGACCAAAACCTTTTACTTCGGTAACAGTGATACCTTGAACGCCAATCTCAGAGAGTGACTCACGTACATCGTCTAGCTTGAACGGTTTTAAGATAGCCGTAATTAATTTCATAATAATTTCCTTTTAAGTGCCGCTTATGGCTGGGTTAGTTACTAGCTGCTGTAGTGGCTTAATAGCGGTTACCTTAAACAGCATTCGTATAGCGAGTTGAAAATGGTAGTTTCGATAATTCAAAAGCTGTGCCAACTTTCAGAAACGTCCTATTTTTAAGGGGGTAAAAAATACAACTTATTGAAAATAAAGCAAAAACTTTTTTGTGGCTTCAATGCGACCATCACACAGAAAGCGAAATTTTATTATAACCAAAAAATAAAAATTCCTCTAATTTAAATCAGTTATTGCACCAAAAAGGTTATTTGGGTGCCATTAACGATTTTGTAGATAAATTTTAGAATTATTTTAATGATGAGCGATAAAAACAAAAATATTGCACTAAAAAAGTGCATTTTACTGGCTAAAATCGTTAAATTTGTTGGGTAATACAGATACAAAGTATATCCCCATTACAAAAATCATAGCATTTAAATCGTCTTTTATTGAAGCCTCTACAAAACATGAAAACTCACATTTAATCGCAAAACTTTTTGTCATAAAATGGTATGATAGAAAACGTTTTTTAGCTTATGCGGCAAGTATTGTTACTGCCTTATCTAGCGGTACCTTTATTTAAGATTTAAGTATTACAAGTTTAAGTGTTACAAGGAATTCTCGTGAACCAACTCTCTGCCACTCAATCAGCCGTTTCACCGGCTTCAACCAATCAAAGCATGCCATCAGCATCGAGCATGATTCAACGTGGCAATGGATTACAAGTAGTGGTTGGACTTGGTAAATCAGGCTTGTCGGCAGTCAACTATTTACACGCGCTTGGCTACCCTGTAGCTGTCACCGATGCAAGTCTGCCCAAACTTGCCGAGCACTTGCCAACCGATATAGTGACCAAGTTTGGGGCAATAGATGGCGAGCTGTTGGCAGTGGCGGATCGCATTATCATCAGTCCTGGTATTGACCCTTATTTGCCGGTGTTTAATGGCGCACGTGCGAAGAAAATCGCGATTGTCAGTGATATTCAATTGTTCCATGAGGTAGCTAAACAGCGACATATTCCGATTATTGCGATTACCGGCTCTAATGCCAAAAGCACCGTCACCACCCTGGTTGGCGAGATGGTCAAAAATGCGGGGTTTAAAGTCGGTGTCGGTGGTAACTTGGGAACGCCGGCGCTTGATTTGCTACTTGAGCCCATACAGATGGCGGTGCTTGAGTTATCCAGTTTTCAACTACAGACCACCACCAATTTAGCCGCCAAAGTAGCCACCGTGCTTAACATGTCGCCTGACCATCTAGATCGCCATGGCAATATGCTCGGCTATCACCAAGCCAAACACCGAATATTCCAAGGCGTGCAATCCATTGTGGTCAACCGCGAGGACTTGCTTAGTCGCCCGTTGGTAGCCGATGATATGCCCACCATTAGCTTTGGTAGTAATGCACCCGATATGAATCAATATGGATTGATAAAAGATAGCGATGGTGAAATCTGGCTAGCACGGGGTCGCGAGCGGTTACTCAATGAAAAAGACGTGCCGATCAAAGGTGAGCATAATTTGATGAATGCGCTGTCAGCCCTAGCAATTGGCGAGTTGGCAGGTCTGCCGTTAGAGAGTATGCTAACAACATTAAAAAACTTTGTCGGGCTGCCACATCGCTGTGAATTTATCACAACTACCCATCAGCTTGATTGTTTTGACGACTCTAAAGGCACTAACATTGGCTCGACCATCGCCGCAATTTTGGGGCTAGGTAAAGTATATGCACCCAAAGGCAAAAAACTTGCAGTGATTTTGGGTGGGCAAGGTAAAGGTCAAAACTTTGCTGAACTGGCAAAACCCCTGATAGATTATGCGCAAGTGGTGTACTTTATTGGAGAAGATGCCGATAAAATCGCGGCTGATTTGGCATCAGCGGGGTTGGATACTCAAAATTCTGCAGGGATTGTGTTAACCAAATGCCAAACCCTGGAACAAGCGGTCAATCAGGCTTGGCAAGACCAGTCAACATTCCCCGCTTTAGGCGTATTATTGCTATCACCTGCTTGTGCAAGTTTTGATCAGTTTAGTGGCTATGTGGAACGTGGACAAGTTTTTCAACGCTTAGTCAAACCCCAATAATCATTCGCTAGTGTATTTTTAATATTTAGGTTGTGTTATGCCCGCGCCCCATTCGACTTCTTCGTCACTTTCTTCATCCCTCTCAGCTAACAGCGTTTCTGCTAAGAAAAGCCGCCAGTGGATTCCGCCCATCAATTCGGTGCTATTGACCACGGTGGCAACCATTATGGTATTTAGTCTGTTGATGGTGGCGTCCGCATCAATACCTTTTGCACAAACCAAAAAACTGGGTGATTTTTACTTTTTTTATCACCAATTGGCGTACATGGCAATCGGTGCAGTTCTTGGTTTACTGGTATATTTTATCCCGCTTCGCAAGACGTTTCGCTTAGATTTTATTATGTATGCGCTGCTGGCTTGTCTTTTGCTGATTATTTATACCCTAATCGGTGGGTCAGTGATTAATGGCAGTAAACGCTGGATTGAACTGGGTGGTATCAATTTTCAGCCCTCTGAATTGGCAAAATTGTTGATGATTTTGTACACCTCAGATTATCTGGTGCGCCGATCAGAAGAGATTCGCAACCATTGGAAAGGCTTTTTGCGGCTAACACTGATAGCCATGGGGCTGATCTTATTTATCATGTTGCAGCCTGACTTTGGCTCGGTGGTGATTATTGCGACCTGTATTGCGGCGATGATTTTTGTCGGTGGCTTACCCATGCGCCAGTTTTTTATCATCATGGGTGCCATGTTTTTGGCAGGCACCATGGCGATTATGGGGGCAAGTTACCGACTAAAACGGGTAACCTCGTTTTTAGATCCGTTTGATGACTTAAAAAATAGTGACTATCAGTTAGGTCGCAGTATTGTAGCCTTTGCCCGCGGTGAATGGTTTGGTGTCGGTTATGGTGAGAGTATCCAAAAACTCTCCCATTTACCGGAGGCGCATACCGACTTTTTACTAGCGATTACCGGTGAAGAGTTAGGCTTAGTGGGTGTGTCGTTTTTACTGGTGTTACAAATTATTTTGGTCGCTACTGTCATGCGCATTAGTTACCAAGCGCTAGCACGGCACCAAACTCGCTTAAGCTATTTTGCGTTTGGGGTTGGGATTTTGTTCTTTGGGCAAATTTTTGTCAATGCCGGCATGACCATGGGGATGCTACCTACCAAAGGGTTGACCATGCCATTTTTTAGCTATGGGGGTTCTTCTATGGTGGTTAATCTGATTATCGTGGGATTGTTGATGCGAATTATCAAAGAAAGCCCAACGATTCCTGCCAATCAATGTCGTTATTATTAACTGGTTGCCAAAATATTTTGTAAGCTATCGACTTTTATACGCTGTTTGCCTTGCAGCGGCGTATGATTCCATTGGCAAACCGCCTGCTCGAGCATCGTGGTTGGTTTATCCATATCAATCGGCGGCTGTTGTAATAATTGCAGTGCTGTTTTGATAAGTTGTGGTGCAGGGTAGGATTGAATCGGCTCAGCAAGCGTTTGTTTAGACAGTTTTTGCCCTTGTGCATTCACCAAAATGGGTAAGTGATAATACTGCTTGATAGGCTGAAAATTTAAATAATCCGCAATCACCATTTGCGGTATCGTCAATGGTAATATATCCAGACCTCGCACGATTTGATTGACGCTTTGTTGCGCGTCATCAATTACCACCGCAAGCATATAATTAATCATGCCTTTGTTGGCTGTTTGAGCCTTTGAGAAAGACCGCCCAATGCGCCGCCTTCTGACCACAATATCACCCTGTTCTCGTTGCGGATTTCCCAAAATCACCCCTTGCAGCTGATCGAAAAAAAGCATTGGGTTATCTGGCATCACTAAGCGAATGGCATGATCGCGCGATAGCCGCTTATGGACACAGATTCTAGGATAAGGGTATTGGGTGTTGCGGTGGGCGAGTTGATAAGTTTGCAGGGATTTACGACTGCAATCACAGCCATAACTGACTGCTTTTAGCTGCTCATCCAATAACGCGTGATACGTGTTTAGGTGTTGCGACTGGTAACGAACGTTACCATCCCAGTGCAAACCTAATCGATCCAAATCTGCTAAAATCAAATCGCTAAATTTTGGATGACAGCGCTCAGTATCAGTATCTTCAATGCGTACTAGCCACTTGCCTTTTGCTTGCTTAGCGATACAGTAACTGGCGATCGCAGTCACCAGTGACCCCAAATGCAAAGCTCCCGTCGGAGAGGGAGCAAAGCGACCAATAACAGGAGATGTTGATAAATTAAGCATGCCCCCATGCTTGTTTTTCTTTAATCTCTGATAAGGTTTTGCAATCGATACATTGGGTCGCGGTTGGACGGGCTTCTAAACGACGCAGACCAATCTCTACACCGCAAGTCTCACAAAAACCGTAATCGCCACTGTCAATCTCAGCAATCGATTTATCAATCTTGCGAATCAGTTTACGCTCACGGTCACGCGTGCGCAGTGCCAACGCAAACTCTTCTTCTTGGGTAGCGCGGTCATTAATATCGGGCATCGCCGTTGATTCATCTTGAATATAAGATTTGGTTGATTCAGCTTCGCTAATTAACTGCTCTTTCCAATCTAATAAAATTTTTCTAAAATGCGCAAGCTGTGCGTCATTCATATATTCTTCTTCAGCCGCTGGCTGATATGGGGTAAAGCTTAATTCACGTTCATTTTGGGCAGATGCCATAGCTAATTCCTTTAAAAACCGATAGTGATACAATTTTAAGTTTACAATTTCATTACGAGTTCAGCACTTAAGCCAATGACATCGCGTTATTAACGCTTTAAACACTGCAATTCGTCAGTATATGAAATCAAACTAAAATAAACGCTAAAACCTTAATAAACAAGCTAACCAAACTTTCACGACATTAAGTTTATGAACATAAGTTCAACAACCATGAAAAATTAGTCAGATAGTATCTGTTCTTTTGATACCAGTTGCAAGTAACCCATTGTTATATAAATTTATCCAACGTAAACCAGGCGCAATTTCGTCAATGGTATAGTGTTTACACAAGGGTTTAAACTGTAGGCTTGTTGATGGGCAGCCGAACACAGATGTTCCATAATTAATCTTATGCATTTCTTGGTGAATATGACCGACAAATATAGCTTTAATGCGGTCTAGATACGGCATTACCACTTCCCAAAAACGGTCAGCATTGATTAAGGTGTATTTATCAAGCCATGTGGAATCGATTAATACCATCGGATGATGACAAAAAATTGCACAAGGGCGATTGGCGTTCGCCAACTGTTGCGCTAGCCACAGCAATGTCTGCTCGTCAATTTTGCCATGACTGTGTCCCTCACAAGAGGAGTCTAATAACAATAAGTCCCAATAATCGGTGGCAATACTATAGCAGTTTTGCAGGCGAGTATCTGCTTTGACAGGCAAATGACGGCGCTGGGCAAAAGGTAGATGATGATCAAGCTCTAGGGTTACATCATGATTGCCTGGAATGGCTATAAACGGAATGTCGACGTTGTCTAAGGTTGCAAATAAACGGTCATAATTTTGCTGGGTAGGTTCATGGCATAAATCCCCCGTCAGTACCAACAAATCAACATCATCGCGCTGTTGTCGAACCAAGGATAATACCGACTCAAATGTGTCTGCGGTATTAACGCCATTCATTAACTGATTAGGGTCATCAAAGAGATGCAGATCACTTAATTCAATAATTGAAAAATAATCGGCATGGTGTTGTGATATCGAACTTGGCAGTAACGTCACTCAGTTATCCTTAGAATAATGACGGTAATCGTGGCAGTACAACTTTATCAAACAACGGTTAATTGACTTAAGTCAATCAAATAAGGCATGTTTTATATCACAAATGCTCATAATTGACAAACACAATAGCAAAATAATTGTTTGCAGAGCCTCATTCTAAGCATTCGATAAAAAAAGGTGATTATTGGCAGCGCTGACAAACACCTGAAAGCTCAATAATGCTTGACTGAGTGGCAAAATTGGTTGATTGCTCAACCTCATTTAGCATGGTCTGGATAGATGGGTGGCTAAACTCTTGCACCTCGCCACAGCATCGACAAACCAAAAAAGCGGCAACATGGCGATCGGTGGGCTGAGAACAAGCAAAAAAAGCCTTGCTGGAATTTAATTGATGAACCAAGCCATGCCTGAGCAAAAACTCCAGACTACGATATACAGTTGGCGGTGCGACGACTTTTTCGCTCGCTGCTTGCAGCAAATCCAATAATTCATATGCCCCAATGGGCTGCGCGGCAAGTAAAATCAAACGATACACTTGCTCTCGCAGCGCAGTAAAACGTAAACCTTGCGCTTGGCAATCTTGTTTTATCTGAGTAATCTGTGCTTCAACCTGCTCGGCCGTCATGTGTGGCATACACATCGACATAGATAGGTGGCGACAATTTGCGTCGTAACTATGGGCTGATTGAATAGAACGTTGGGTCATATCAAATAAAATCATCAATAACTATCAAATTACTTTAGCATGAAAACCGCATAATTTGTCTGAGGAATTTGCGAAATTAGCGATTCGGCTATAAAACTACCCAACAATATAACAGGTTTAATAACACACTATGCATAATGACTGGCGATTAACACCTGCATAGATAAAACAACCTTTAGCAAAATTTTTAATCAAGATTCTGCTATACTACTGTCATCATTCCTGCCCACAATCAGTTAGCCCTTATTTTGCTATGTCAAAACCTGCCAAGCCATTTGACCCACAGTCTATCCAACAATCCATCAACAAGCAGTCATGGCTGATACTTGGGCTGGTTGCCATCGGGATTGCATGGGATGTTTGGCAAGGCAATAGCCAGTATATAGTGAGTAAAAATCTGCTAGCAGGTAGTGTACTAGGGTGGGTGAGTCAAATCATCTTTGCTAAAATTTCCCTGAGCAAATCGGGCTATCAGCAGCGTCGTCAAATTGTTCATCGTTTTTACCAAGCACATATGGCAAAGTGGCTGTTGACCATTATTGGATTTGCACTGATTTTTCTGCTGTTAAAACCGCTAAACGCCATCGCGGTATTCGCGGGCTACTTAATTTTGCAAATGAGTTACCTCATTATTACTTACCGAAATCCTTGGTAAAAAAAGGCTATTTACAATTATTTAGTAATAACAGAAATAACCTAAACTAAATCACAAATAAATCCATTTAATCCTTTACAAAAAGGTAACAGTTGAATTAATATAGTGAAAATTTTTTAAAGGTGCGATTGCGCAGCGCTAATTGGCTAAAAAGAATTAGTTTTCAAGCAATTGCATATATGTTTTACTGATGACCCACTTATTTGAGTCAAGCAAAACACAGTAGGTCGATAGCCTATATTATTACGTTGATAAACAATCCGTTTATTCACGGTTCATCACCTTAGTTAAGCAGATTGCTTAAACGCCTCGATGTGCCTTTGACGTCATGTTTGCACTTCTCATTGAGTATCATCAGCTCAGTTAGATACGATTATAGTGTTAAGTTACAAATTTTTGTGATTAGACAAAATATCTGACGCTAACTCCCTCTATTATCAGCTCAATATAAAAAAGAAGTTAAGATTATGGCAGAAGCAAACGCAGAAATTACTTCAAATGAGTATATCAATCACCACTTGACCAACTGGACTTTTGGTAATCACCCAACAGAAGGTTGGATAGTTGCCGAAACCAAACAGCAAGCTTCTGAAATGGGTTTCAATGCGATTCATTTGGACTCAATGCTGTGGTCGATTGGTTTAGGGGTTCTTTTTTGTGCCATTTTTTATACGGTAGCAAAAAGAGCGACCTCGGGTGTACCCGGCAAAATGCAAGCTTTTATTGAAATGATTGTGGAGTTTGTTGATAGTAACGTTCGTGATACTTATCATGGCACATCAAAGGTTATTGCGCCATTAGCACTGACTATTTTTGTGTGGATTTTCTTGATGAACTTCATGGATCTTCTGCCAGTTGATTATTTGCCTGTCATTGCACAAAAAATTGGTGGTCTACTAGGACATAACTCACACCATGTTTACATGAAAGTCGTACCAAGTACCGACCCAAATGTGACGCTTGGTATGTCGTTCTCAGTATTTGCACTGATCATTTTTTATAGTATTAAAGAAAAAGGTTTTGGCGGTTTTATTGGTGAATTAACCCTTCATCCATTTAGCGCAAAAAACCCAATCGCTAAAATCTTATTGATTCCAGTGAACTTTATCCTAGAGTTTGTAACTCTAATCGCAAAACCTATCTCACTTGGCTTACGACTTTTTGGTAACATGTATGCAGGTGAATTAATTTTTGTGTTAATCGCCCTTATGCCATTTTGGATTCAATGGGTGTTATCAGTACCGTGGGCAATCTTCCACATTTTAGTAATCACTTTGCAAGCGTTCGTTTTCATGATGCTAACCATTGTCTATCTTAGCCTTGCATCACAAACTGAACATTAATTTCAAAACAGTAATGAGGATATCTCAATGGCTCCAGAATTAGTAGCTCAAATTTCAAGCATGACCGTTATCGCCGTTGCGTTGCTTATCGGTTTAGGTGCACTAGGTACGGGTATTGGCTTTGCAATCTTAGGTGGCAAATTCTTAGAGGGTGTCGCTCGTCAACCAGAACTAGGTTCACAATTGCAAACTCGTATGTTCATCGTGGCAGGTCTTCTTGACGCCGTACCGATGATCGGTGTTGGTATTGCAATGTTATTGTTATTCGCAAATCCTTTATTAGGTTAATAGGTACACTATCAGTACAATGTCCACATCATCTTATGTGGACAAGGATTGAAGAAACTTAATTAACGAGGGATTCTAAGTGAATATCAATGCAACCCTAATTGGACAATCGATTGCATTCGCCATCTTCGTGATGTTTTGCATGAAGTTTGTGTGGCCGCCTTTGGTTGCTGCGATTTCGGATCGCCAACGTAAAATCGCAGATGGCCTAAATGCTGCCGAAAAAGCCAAAGCAGACTTAGCAACTGCATCACAAGCTGCAGAGCAAGAGCTTATCGCAGCAAAAGCAAAAGCCGCTTCACTCATTGAGCAAGCGAACAAAAGCGCCAATCAAATGATTGAAGAGGCCAGAGTGCAAGCACAAGTGGAAGGCGAACGTATTCGTCAGCAAGCGCGTGAAGCAATTGATCAAGAAATTAATAAAGCCCGTGAAAGTTTACGCGCGCAGGTTGCAGAACTTGCCGTACTCGGTGCCGAAAAAATCTTACAAGAAAAGGTCAATCCAGAAACTCATGCCAATATGTTAAACCAATTGGCAGCCAAGTTATAAGTAGCAACCGTACAGTGAGGATATGATGGCTGATTTATCAACCTTAGCAAGACCCTATGCAAAAGCAGCATTTGATTATGCTAAAGAGCATCACGCTATCAATGAGTGGCAAGATTACTTAAACGTGATGAGTGCCATCGTTAGTGATAAAGCATTTGCCGATTATATCAATAATCCAGCAGTTGCTGCACAAGCTAAAGTCGCTACTTTAAAAGACCTTTATAACCAAATTTCACCTGAAGATAGCAATACCGTGTTTAAAACTCTAAGCACCGCTATTGAGGGTGGGGCACAAGCAGATTCCAATGCTTTTGTTAATTTTTTGACGCAACTTGCAGAGCAAGATCGTTTGGCATTATTACCCAGTATCAATGAGCGTTTTGGTTTATTAAAAGCCGCTGATGCAAAAGAAGTTCATGCATATGTCACGTCGGCATATCCATTAACGCAAGTGCAAGAGCAACTCATTGAACACCGACTTGCTACCTCCCTAGGCGCGAAGGTCGTACTACATGTCAATGTAGACCCTGCCCTAATTGCAGGTGTGACGATCAAGGTCGGTGACAAAGTAATCGATGACTCTGTACGTGGCAAATTAAAACAGTTAAAAACACAGCTGACGGCATAAATTTCAACAAAATTGATTCTAGTCAGTAAAAATTAAGGAACAGTGCAATGCAACAATTGAATCCAGCGGAAATCAGTAATCTGATTAAGCAGCGAATTCAAGACCTGACTGCGGGTGCCACAGCAAAGAACGAAGGCACTATTGTCATGGTATCTGACGGTATCGTACAGATTCATGGTCTTGAAGATGCCATGTACGGCGAAATGATTGAGTTTGAAGGTGGCGTATATGGTATGGCGCTAAACCTCGAACAAGACTCAGTCGGCGCGGTTGTTCTAGGTGAATACTTGAATCTCCAAGAAGGACAAAAAGCTTACTGTACTGGTCGTATTTTAGAAGTACCAGTTGGACCTGAGCTTTTAGGTCGTGTGGTAGATGCACTGGGTAATCCTATCGATGGTAAAGGCCCAATTAACGCCAAATTAACGGATAAAGTTGAAAAAATCGCCCCTGGCGTTATCGAACGTCAATCAGTTGATGAGCCAGTAATGACAGGTTATAAAGCTGTTGATACCATGATTCCAATCGGACGTGGTCAACGTGAGCTTATCATTGGTGACCGCCAAACTGGTAAGACAGCCATGGCAATCGATGCGATCATAGCGCAAAAACACTCGGGCATTAAATGTGTGTACGTAGCCGTTGGTCAAAAACGTTCAACCATCGCAAACGTGGTACGTAAACTAGAAGAAACTGGTGCACTAGCTTATACAACGGTTGTAGTTGCATCGGCTTCTGAACCAGCAGCGCTACAGTACATCGCGCCATACTCTGGTTGTACTATGGGTGAATACTTCCGTGACCGCGG
This sequence comes from Enhydrobacter sp. 8BJ, assembly GCA_902506225.1. Classification (GTDB taxonomy): domain Bacteria; phylum Pseudomonadota; class Gammaproteobacteria; order Pseudomonadales; family Moraxellaceae; genus Faucicola. The sequence continues at coordinate 170,976 of LR733345.1, forward strand.
TGAAGATGCGCTTATCATTTATGATGACTTATCAAAACAAGCCGTAGCTTATCGTCAAATTTCATTGCTATTACGTCGTCCACCAGGACGTGAAGCTTACCCAGGTGACGTATTCTATCTTCACTCACGCCTATTAGAGCGCGCTTCACGCGTGAATGCTGAGTATGTAGAAAAATTCACCAACGGTGCTGTAACAGGTAAAACAGGTTCGTTAACTGCCTTGCCAATTATCGAAACCCAAGCGGGTGACGTATCAGCATTCGTACCAACCAACGTGATCTCAATCACTGACGGTCAGATCTTCCTAGAGTCAAGCTTATTTAACTCAGGTATCCGTCCAGCGGTGAATGCGGGTATTTCAGTTTCTCGTGTGGGTGGTGCAGCGCAAACTAAAATCATCAAAAAATTGTCAGGTGGTATCCGTACCGCATTGGCACAGTATCGTGAATTGGCAGCGTTTGCACAGTTTGCTTCTGATCTAGATGACGCGACCCGTAAACAGCTTGACCATGGTCAACGTGTGACTGAATTGATGAAACAAAATCAATACGCACCAATGAGCATCGCTGAACAAGCTGCGGTAATTTATGCCTCTAACGAAGGCTATCTAGCCGATGTCCCTGTCAACAAAGTGCGTGCATTTGAAGCAGGTTTGTTACGTTACTTACGTGACCAACATGGTGATTTTATGGCAGACATTGATAACACTGCCGACTATAATGATGATATCGCAAACCAGTTCAAATCAGCGATTGAAAACTATAAGCAAAATCATTCATTCTAAGATTTAGTGAAATTTTAGAACTGCATTGTCATAGAACAAATGAACAAAGGGGTTATGATTACTTTGTTCATTTTTCCAAATTTCGTCCATGTTATATCAATGGGCGTGGACTGAAACTAAACATGGCTGTATGGATTATTTATGGCAAGTTTAAAAGAAATTCGAGCAAAAGTTGCTAGTATTAAAAGTACCCAGAAAATTACTCGCGCCATGCAAATGGTTGCAGCGAGTAAGATGCGACGTGCCCAAGAACGTATGCAACTAGGTCGTCCTTATGCCGATAGCATGCGTCGAGTGGTTTCTCATCTAGTTAAAGCTTCACCAGACTACAAACATCCTTACCTAGTATCTCGTGCGGTTAATCGTGTTGGCTATATTGTAGTCAGTTCTGACCGTGGTCTTGCAGGTGGTTTGAATATCAACTTATTCAAAAAATTGATGCAGCACGTTAAACAACAAAAAAGCCAATCGGTTGAAACGCGTTTTGCGGTGATTGGTCAAAAAGGCGTGAGCTTCTTTAAAACATTCGGTGGTACGGTGATCGCTGCGGAAACTCACTATGGTGACAACCCAAGCTTTGAGCAACTTAGTGTGCCAGTTCAAGTAATGCTTGATGCGTATAATCGTGGCGAAATTGATGAGATTTACATGGTATATAACAAATTCGTTAATGCCATGACCCAAAATCCTAGTGTGCAACGCTTATTACCGATTGCGGCTGAGTCTTTGGTTGATGAAACCATGGAAAATCGTGAATACAGCTGGGACTACATCTATGAGCCAACTACCAAAGAGCTGCTTGATGGTTTGATGGGACGTTATGTTGAATCAATCGTCTATCAAGGTGTGGTAGAAAATATTGCTTCTGAACAGTCTGCACGTATGGTTGCTATGAAAGCAGCAACGGATAACGCAGGTAACTTAATTAACGAATTACAATTGGTTTACAACAAGCTGCGTCAAGCGGCGATTACCCGAGAAATTTCGGAAATCGTTGGCGGTGCTGCTGCTGTTTCATAATTGACCTACATTCAAGGAGAGCGTAATGAGTAGCGGTCGTATTGTACAGATTATTGGCGCGGTTATTGACGTTGAATTTGACCGTCAAAGCGTACCAAGAATTTATGATGCCTTAAAAGTTGAAGGCACAGAAACTACATTAGAAGTACAACAACAATTGGGTGATGGTATCGTACGTACTATTGCCATGGGTTCTACTGAAGGTCTAAAACGTGGTCTACCAGTTAGCAACACTGGCGCACCAATCTCTGTACCTGTGGGTAAAGGTACACTAGGTCGTATCATGGACGTTTTAGGACGCCCAATCGATGAGGCAGGTCCGGTAGAGCATAGTAACACTTGGGCGATTCACCGTGAAGCGCCAAGCTATGATGAACAATCAAACTCTACTGAACTTTTAGAAACCGGTATTAAAGTAATTGACTTACTATGCCCATTTGCTAAAGGTGGTAAAGTCGGTCTGTTCGGTGGCGCGGGTGTTGGTAAAACCGTTAACATGATGGAACTTATCAATAACATCGCAAAAGCACACTCAGGTTTATCGGTATTTGCTGGTGTAGGTGAGCGTACTCGTGAAGGTAATGACTTCTACCACGAGATGAAAGACTCAAACGTACTTGATAAAGTTGCGATGGTGTATGGTCAGATGAATGAGCCACCAGGAAACCGTTTACGTGTTGCCCTGACAGGTTTAACCATGGCAGAATACTTCCGTGACGAAAAAGATGAAAACGGTAAAGGTCGTGACGTATTATTGTTCGTTGACAATATTTATCGTTACACGCTAGCGGGTACCGAAGTATCAGCATTATTAGGTCGTATGCCATCTGCAGTAGGGTATCAGCCAACGCTTGCAGAAGAGATGGGTGTACTACAAGAACGTATTACTTCAACCCAATCAGGCTCTATTACCTCGGTACAAGCAGTATACGTTCCTGCCGATGACTTGACTGACCCATCACCCGCGACAACCTTTGCTCACTTAGACGCAACAGTGGTATTGAGCCGTGATATTGCCTCACAAGGTATTTACCCAGCGGTTGACCCACTCGACTCAACGTCGCGTCAGTTAGACCCACTGGTCATTGGTGAAGAGCACTATGCCGTTGCTCGCGGTGTTCAAGAAGTGTTACAACGCTTTAAAGAGTTGAAAGACATTATTGCGATTTTGGGTATGGACGAATTATCAGAAGATGATAAATTAGTGGTGTACCGTGCACGTAAAATCCAACGTTTCTTGTCACAACCTTTCCACGTTGCAGAGGTATTCACCGGTGCACCAGGTAAGTACGTACCAATCCGTGAAACCATTCAAAGCTTTAAAGCAATCTTAAATGGTGAGTATGATGACTTGCCAGAACAAGCATTCTACATGAAAGGTGGTATTGAAGAAGTGGTTGCTGCAGCAGAAAAACTACGCGGCTAATTTCTCAATCAAACCCTGTTAGTTTAAACTATATTAACAGGGTTTTATCAACCTAATTTTGCAATACCATAGGAGAGAACTGTGGCAACTTTACAATGTAATGTCGTCAGTGCGAAAGAAACTATCTACTCTGGTGAGATTAGTATGTTAATTGCTACTGGTGTAGAAGGTGAGGTCGGTATTTTGCCAGGACATATTCCTTTTATTACGCTATTAAAACCAGGCCCCATGCAGATCAAAACTAGCAATGGTAATGATGAAATAGTGTATGTATCAGGTGGCGTTTTAGAAGTGCAACCGCATTTAGTGACGGTATTGGCAGATACGGCAGTACGTGCGCATGACTTAGATGAAGCCAAAATTTTGGAAGCACGTCGTCATGCAGAACAAACCTTGCAAAATCAAAAAGCCGATATAGATATCTCTGCGGCTTTGGCAGAATCTTTGGCACAATTGCAAACCTTAAAGAAATTCAAAAACCGTGCCTAATTTTGATGCGGACGTGTTTAAAGACAGTGGCTATGACCACTGTTTTTTTTATGGGTGCTTAAAAAAAGAGTGCTTAAAAATGTGCTAATTATGTTTTAAACTAAATTTAGCAAAAAAATTTTATCAGTTATTGAACAGATAACCTTATATAATATGCTTTTGCATCTGGTTATATGTGGTATTTATACTTTTTTATGTTTAGTTACGTTTTAACAATATTAAATTGGCTATTTTTTCGCTAAATTAATTCAATTATATTGTAGTAGTACAGGTAATGCGTAAACTTTCATTACCTATTGCTGATAGATAAATAAAGATATATTCTGATATAAGTATTGAGAGTATGTATAAAATTTTTTGGAGGAAATTATGTCAGAAGAAGAGTTGATACCCCGCGTATTGATTGTAGAGGATGATGAGCGTCTTGCAACCTTGACCCAAGATTATTTGCGTAAAAATGGTCTAGATGTGGCAATTGAAACTGACGGTAACCGTGCGATTCGTCGTATTGTCGCTGAGCAGCCTGACATGGTGGTGCTTGATGTGATGCTGCCAGGTAGTGATGGTTTGACGGTATGCCGTGAAGTACGTCCTCATTTTCATAACCCTATCTTAATGCTAACCGCGCGTACCGAAGATATGGACCAAGTGTTAGGTCTAGAAATGGGTGCAGACGACTATGTGGCAAAACCGGTTCAGCCGCGTGTGTTATTAGCGCGTATTCGTGCGCTATTGCGCCGCTCTGATACCGCGCCAACCGATGAAGTGCCGCAGCGCCTTGAATTTGGCGATTTGGTTATTGATAACGGCGGTCGTTCGGTTACTTTGAACGATGAGCTTGTTGACTTTACCAGTGCGGAGTATGATTTGTTGTGGTTATTGGCATCAAATGCAGGTCGTATCTTATCGCGTGAAGATATTTTTGAACGTCTGCGTGGTATCGAGTATGATGGTCAAGACCGCTCGATTGATGTACGTATTTCTCGTATCCGTCCAAAAATTGGTGACGATCCAGAAAACCCAAAACGTATCAAGACCGTTCGCAGTAAAGGTTATCTGTTTGTCAAAGAAAACTAATTGCTTTTTTAAAGCAGATAATCAAATAAGTCAGCCTCGTGCTGGCTTATTTTTTTTATACAAAATAGCATTTGGCTATTAACATATATTTTATATATATGTTATAATTTCCAATAAGACAATTTAAAAACATACTAGTAACATTATACATGTAAATAAAATACATTTAATGATGTTGCAAGTTTCACTTATAAAACCCTCTTAACTTTTGCTAAAAAGGAAAACGACAATGGGTGAATTTAAACGTCATTGGATAGCCTTGATTGCGATTTTGATTGTCACTTTCTCGCTATTAGGTTGGGGTGGGGTCGAAATCTATCGTACCACACCGCCTATTCCCGAAAAATTTGTCGATAGAACTGGTCAAGTGGTGATGACAAAAGACGATATTCTTAACGGTCAATCGGCTTGGCAATCAACGGGTGGTATGCAGTTAGGCTCGGTATATGGTCATGGTGCCTTGCAAGCGCCTGACTGGACAGCGGACTTTTTGCATCGTGAATTGACGACTTGGATGGATATCAAAGCGCAAGCACAATTTCAAAAACCTTTTGCACAGTTAACGGTTGAGCAACAAGCACCGATTGAATCTGCACTCAAACAAGAATATCGCAAAGGGAGTGCTTATAACAATGGTACGGTGACTTTGTCTGATACGCGTATCGCTGCGATGCAACAAACCGCAAAATACTATATTGACTTATATGGTGATTCGCCTGAGTTTCATAAATCACGCGAAAGTTTTGCCATGAAAGAAAATACCTTGCCAGATTTGAGCAAACGTGAACATTTGGCAGACTTTTATTTTTGGACCGCTTGGACCGCTTCTTCAGAACGCGCAGGCACCAATGCCACTTATACCAATAACTGGCCTCATGAGCCGTTGATTGACAATAACCCAACCGCTGAAAACGTGATTTGGTCGATTGCCAGTGTGGTATTCTTGATTGCAGGGGTGGGTTTCTTGATATGGGGATGGTCTTTCCTACACCATGATGAAGCTGAAGTAAAACTCACGGTGCCAAAACGTGATCCATTAAGCTTGATAGAATTAACCCCTTCACAAAAAGCCTTAGCAAAATATGCCTTCTTGGTGATGGGTTTATTCGTCGCTCAGATCTTTTTGGGTGGTTTGATTGCCCACTATACGGTTGAAGGTCAAGACTTTTATGGCATTCATCTATCTGAATTTCTGCCTTACTCTTTGGCGCGTACATGGCACATCCAAGCCGTGTTATTTTGGGTGGCAACCGCGTTTCTAGCAGTTGGTCTATTTGTTACCCCAATCTTGAACGGTGGTAAAGACCCTAAATTTCAAAAATTGGGGGTTGATGTTCTTTGGGTGGCACTGATTATTGTTTGCTTGGGTTCTTTTGCAGGTCAATATTTAGCAATTCACCAAATCATGCCTGATAATCTCAACTTTTGGTTTGGTCACCAAGGTTATGAATTTATCGATATCGGTCGTTTTTGGCAAATCTTGAAATGGGTCGGTGTGTTATTTTGGCTGGTATTGATGTTGCGTGGTGGTTTAACCGCATTTAAAGGTCAGGGTGATAAAAACTTATTATTTATGTTTATTGCTTCAGTGGTCTGTGTTGGTTTGTTCTACGGTCCAGGGCTACTTTACGGTGAGCACACGCCAATCGCGATTATGGAATACTGGCGCTGGTGGGTGGTTCATCTATGGGTGGAAGGGTTCTTTGAAGTATTTGCCACCGTTGCGATTGCTTTTATCTTCTTTAACTTAGGGTTGGTGACTCGCCGTACTGCCACTGCTTCATCTATTACTTCAGGTGCGTTGTTCTTACTGGGCGGTGTTCCTGGTACTTTCCACCACTTGTATTTTACGGGTACGACTACCCCAATCATGGCAATCGGTGCGTCATTTTCTGCCCTTGAAGTGGTGCCACTGGTAGTGTTGGGTTATGAAGGCTATGAGCATTGGTCTATGCAGCGCCATGCAGCTTGGATGGATCGTTTAAAATGGCCTGTACTATTCTTCGTTGCGGTTGCGTTCTGGAACATGTTAGGTGCGGGTGTGTTTGGTTTTATGATTAATCCACCGATCTCACTATTTTATCTACAAGGTTTGAATACCACTGCGGTTCACTCTCATGCGGCGCTATTTGGGGTATATGGTTTCTTGGCACTCGGTTTTATCTTACTGGTGATGCGCTACATCCGCCCACAATACCGCTTTAATGATCGCTTAATGAAAGTAGGTTTTTGGGGATTGAATCTTGGCTTAGTCGGCATGATTGTGACTAGCTTACTACCAATCGGTATTTATCAAGCCTATGCGTCCATGACACAAGGTCTATGGTATGCCCGTAGTGAAGGCTTCTTGCAACAAGATTTCTTAGAAACCTTACGCTGGATTCGCACCATCAGTGACTTAGTCTTTATCGCAGGTGGGTGTAGTGTGGCTTGGCAAGTGGTAAAAATGGCATTTAACATCGGTTCGCCTGATGCGGCAGTACCTGTACAGCCTTTTGACACGGTTGAAGAAAATCCAGACCCTGCCACCCCTGCACATCGTGTATAATTGGTCACTAAAAAAACAGAGCATCTAGGATGCTCTGTTTTTTTATTCAATACGCATAAAAAAAAGCGCGTTGATTATCGCGCTTTTACCGCTACTAGCAAAAATCATGATAATAACGCGCGTATCTCTTCAGGATTGCTAACCAAATCAGCGAGCGAGTAACGATCAAATACGGTTAAAAACGCTTCAATCGCTTCAAACAAGATAGGTTTTAGTTGGCAGACGGGCGAGATGACACAACTAGAATAAACGGGCAGTTGTTCTTTTTTTTCAATCCAATGATGTGGGGCGATGGGAATTTCTTTACTGACTTGGGAGAAATTTACTACACCAATTTGTCCGGCATGGATAGTCATATCGGCACTATTCCCCCCATCATCAGTCACCCCGTCATCTTTTTTGGATAAATGATTGCCAAAAAAACAATCGACCATCCCAAAATCAACCTCAGTATGGCGTAGCACCGTACCGATGTTGATGTCTTTTGGGGCAAACGCAAGGCGAATACCACCGTTTTTGCCGCGTACACTTTCAATGAGTCCAATCTTACTCAGATGATGGACGATCTTCGTCAAATGATTCTTAGAGATTTGGTAGCTATCGGCAATCGCTTGAATGTTGCCAAGTTCATGCTGTTTTGGGACGACGGCTAAATAAATTAAAGTGCGTAATGCATAGTCACTGTATTGGGTAATTCTCATATTATCTGGGTATCAACTAACATTTAGTTACGAAAAAAAACAACTAGATACATGATGAAAAAAAAAGAGTAGATTAAGATGAAAAAAGTTCAGCTTAATTTACCAAGTAGCTTAGAGCAGTTGGGTCAATTGATCCAGTTGGTTTATTGGGATAACTGATGAATCCGTATGGTAACAAACGACTTGGTTATTTAATGAGCAGCATAAATTGAATATAACTAACCACATATTATACGCTTTTTTATATTGATAACGCGTCCATAATTCTAGTGTAAATTGATGGACTCGGCTAATCTCAAAATAAACTACAAAAACATACAAAATAGATTGATTTTAGAAAAAGATATATTTAATATATATGTTATAAGAAAACAGGGTAAATGTGAAGTATCTCAAGTGATTTAAGGGATAGAAACTCACAGCCTCACCTGATGTCTATAGCTAAATATTGTAGTCAAACATTATAGCCAAGCATAAGGAACGATCCCATGAATGCTCGCCAAACTGCAAAGTTCCACCAACCTCTCTTAGCAGGTGCAATCGCTGCCGTGATTGCATCATCGTCGATTCTTATGACAGGCTGTGCACCCAAGTCACAAGCTGACCGCGAGCCAACTGCCGATACCAACAAATCTGCCAGTACACCCGCTAGTGCTACCACAACGACAAGCACAGAGACTACCAGCGGTGCGCTAGCAACTGAAGAAGCAGTGTTGACGCACGCGCCTAATGTACCACCACCGATCACTCGTAAATCCCCTGCCAAAGTCGTGGTCAAAATGGAAACCGTTGAAAAAGTCATGCGTATGGCAGATGGTGTAGACTACATGTTCTGGACGTTTGGTGGACAAGTACCGGGTCAATTTATCCGTGTACGTGAGGGCGATGAGGTGGAATTCCATCTTTCAAACCATCCAACCTCAAAAATGCCACATAATATCGACTTACATGCTGTAACAGGTCCAGGTGGTGGTGCAGCCTCGTCAATGACCGCGCCAGGGCATACCTCAACCTTTAGTTTTAAAGCGTTAAATCCTGGTCTATATGTATATCACTGTGCGACCGCGCCTGTGGGTATGCACATCGCCAATGGTATGTATGGGCTAATTTTGGTTGAGCCTAAAGAAGGACTACCAAAAGTTGATAAAGAATATTATGTGATGCAAGGTGACTTCTATACCAAAGGTAAATACGGCCAACAAGGTCTGCAACCATTTGATATGGATAAAGCGATTGAAGAAAAACCTGACTATGTCGTCTTCAACGGCTCTGTCGGAGCATTGACGGGTGAAAACGCGCTCAAAGCAAAAGTGGGTGAAACCGTTCGTCTATTTGTCGGTAATGGTGGACCCAACATGGTGTCTTCATTCCATGTGATTGGCGAAATTTTTGACACAGTCAACGTAGAGGCGGGCAAGCTTGAAAACCACAATGTCCAAACGACCCTAATCCCAGCAGGTGGGGCGGCGATTGCCACCTTCAAAACTGAAGTCCCAGGTGACTTTGTGATGGTTGACCACTCAATCTTCCGTGCTTTTAACAAAGGGGCATTGGGTATCATAAAAGTTGAAGGTGACCCAAACAAAACCGTCTATTCTGGCAAACAAAACGACCAAGTTTATCTACCAGAAGGCGCGCCACAAAATATCGATAACGCAGCTGCACCTGCTCAAAAAGTACCTGCAAGCTTGCAAGAAAAAATCGAGATGGGTAAAAATACTTACTTAGCCAACTGTGCTGCCTGTCACCAACCTGATGGTAAAGGTGTGCCAAATGCCTTCCCACCATTGGCAGCCTCTGATTACTTGAACGCTGACCACAAACGTGCAGCGAGCATCGTGGCAAATGGTCTATCAGGCAAAGTGACCGTCAATGGTCAAACCTTTAACAGCGTCATGCCAGCAGTATCGCTCAATGACCAACAAATTGCCAACGTGGTGACATATGTGCTCAACAGTTTTGGCAATAAAGGTGGGGAGCTATCTGCCGAAGAGGTGGCAAAAGCAAAACAGACCAAACCTGCGCTTTAGTAGCTTACATCACCAATAATAATGTGAAAATCGGTAAACACCGTATTTAACATTCTATATAACATTCTATATAACATTGATACCCAATCTATTCTTATCGATGGATTGGGTTTTTGGTTAAAAACTGATCTCAATTTATCAGCTGCTAGTATGCCGATATTATGCCGATATTATGATAGTCAGCCACAACATCCTAGTGCTAGGAGCGGTCAAATGGTGCAATCCGTCAAGTTTTCTTTTATCACATTGGCAGCATTGTTGTGTGCTATTAGCGTGACTGCCTGCCAGCCTGAATCCACCCAGCCAGCAAGCCAAACTCAGTCAGCGAACAACAATGACCAAGCCGCGGCATCTCACCCCAGTCTGACGCCCACACAAGGTAATAGCGTTCAAACTGCCAGTACCATCGCCATGCAAGCCAATGCGCAACGACCCGAACCCACCCTTGATATTGATACTACCATGCCAGTAACACCTTTACCAAAAGCGCTCTTTAGCCGCTACGCAACCAATACCGACATGGCAAAAATCCAAAAGGGAGCTTACCGTCCTTTATATTTGAGTAAAGACAGCCCGATTGTACAGGTGAATGCGTTTAGCCTAGATAAAACCCCAGTTACCAATGCGCAGTTTTATCAGTTTGTGCAAGCCAATCCAAAATGGCAAAAACAAAATATTGCCAAGCTCTTCACCGAAGCGGATTATCTCAAACATTGGCAAAAAAATACCCAGCAAGGATACCAGCCAGTAGTCGCCGACTTGCAAAAACCCGTAGTCTATGTGTCTTGGTATGCCGCCAATGAATACTGTCAAGCCCAAGGTAAAAAATTACCAACCGTGGCGCAGTGGGAGTACGTTGCCCAAGCTTCAGAAACCCGCAAAAATGGTAGTAGCGAAAAAGGCTATAATCAAAAAATCTTGGCTTGGTATGGCGACTCTGCCAAAAAACCACTGACAGACATCGCACAGGATAAAGCCAATTTTTGGGGGGTGCATAACATGCATGGCCTGATTTGGGAATGGACAGATGACTTCAATAGCAACCTTGTCACGGGTGAGTCACGTTCGGACGGCAGCCTAAATCAAGGCCTGTTTTGTGGTTCTGGGGCAGCAGGGGCGGTCGATCCTTCAGACTATGCGGCATTTATGCGCTATGGTTTCCGCTCAAGTTTGGCGTCAAAGTTTGCCCTATCAAGTCTTGGTTTTCGCTGTGCAAAAGCAGAGGACTAACCTAGATGGCTAATCCAAATAAATACTATAATTGATTGGATTAATGATCCTTATGTTAAAGGAGTTGAAGATGTTAAATAACTTTTCTATTTTTACCTTGTGTGTTGCCATCGGCAGTCTAGCACTAACGGGTTGTCAAAAACCCAACACCAAAGCCGATGTCAAAACCGACACGCCAGTAGCCGCTTCTGCGGCAATGGATCATAGCAAGATGACGCATGACAATATGGCAGGTATGGACCATAGCAAAATGAATCATCAAGATGTGGGGACAGCAAGCACGCCTGCATTGGCAAGTACAGAATCTGTCTATCTAACCAATGGCAAATGGACGGATCAAACGAGCAAGCTATTTGATCTCAATGCTTTAAAAGGTAGAAAACAAGTCACGGCGTTCATCTATACCAGCTGTCAGCAAGTTTGCCCAATTATGATGAAAACCATGAAGGACATGCAAGACAAACTACCAGCAGATATCAAAGCGAAAACGGGTTTTTTAGTGGTGAGTTTGGATCCAAAACGCGATACCCCACAAGTATTGGCAAAATTTGGTGAGTATTACAAAACCGATGGTAACTGGGTATTTTTAAGCGGCAGTGATGATGATATCCGTATGCTTGCCAATACCATGAATATCCGTTATCAATTTGCCGAAGGTGGCATGATCAATCACTCGAATGTAATTTCGGTACTCGATGAAAACGGCAACATGATTGAGCAAGCGATTGGCAATAGCAAAGGTGAAGCGGCAATTTTGGCAGCCTTGCAAAAACCCGCCGCCCAGTAATCAGCGGCAAGCTGTGGCATTGTTAAAAGTAGCAAAACTGCTACCAATCACTACTTTGTTGCTAAATACTAAGCTAGTTTTTCAACAATTTCACATTGTAATCTCTGCATTGGTAAGTAATAATACCGCTATTATCTATTGACCTTAACCCTAGATTTTTATGCCGCTATTATCCTCCTTAAACCAGTCCATTTTTCTGCGAATTTATGCAGGTCTGTTATTTATCTGTTTGTTGGTTGCATTTTTTGCGCAACTGCTTATCACCACTATCAATGCAGAGCGGGTACAGACTTATCGCGAGGATATGGCATCAGCGGCATTTTATCTCATTGATTCAGGCTTGTCGCGCCAAGTGACTGCCCAAGAGCGTAATTTTTGGCTCTCTGATGTCAGTACTTTATTTGATACCAAGTTTAATATTGAACCGATCTCAAAAGCGGATTTTAGAACCAGCGAAATCAATCGACTCAATAAACAACAAGCGGTAGTACGTTTTAATAGCGATACCAATACGGCTGAGATTTATTATAAAATCTCGGGTGAAGACAACGTGTTGCATGTAAGTTTTAATAAACTTAGTGAGCAACAAATCAAAGGGGTAGGCGTATTGCTGCTCGATGATTTGTCTTACTATCGTACTTTGGCAGAAAAACAGCAACGCTTGCAACAAATTCAAAAATTTTTTCCTTTTAAGCTCACCTTGCAATCCATTAATAAACTGCAACTTGATACCGACCAAAAAGCGCGCCTGTATCGCAAAGATATTGTGATTATGTTCCGTGACAATACCAGTGTAGAGAATTCATCGATTCGGGTATTAGCACCGACTGAAATCCAAGATACCGTGGTGGATTTGGGTCCCATTCCGCTATTTAACTGGTTTCCGCTTAATCTAATTATTAGTATCACGCTCATTAGTATGTTCTTGATTAGTCTAGGGGTGTATGCGCTGATTTTTCCATTAGAGCGTAAATTGCAGCTTATTCAAAGCGGTATCACCAAAGTGCGCGAAGGTAAGCTTAATACCAAAGTAAAAGTCGTGGGCGAAGATGAAATTGCCCATCTAGCCGCAACTTTTAATAGTATGACTGAGCACATCCGCCGTTTGATTGAATCCCAGCGCGAGTTGACCCGTGCCGTATCCCATGAGCTGCGCACCCCAGTAGCACGTATCCGTTTTGCCGTGGATATGCTGGCTGATACGGATGATTATGAGGATAGAATGAGTCAGCGCGATTATATCGACCAAGATATCGAATCGCTCAATGGCTTGATTGATGAAATTTTGACCTATGCCAAGCTTGAGGAAGGCTCACCTAAAATGGACTGGGAAGATGTCGATTTGCAAGAACTCGTTTCGCAGATTGCCCGTGAGACCAATGCGCTTGGTAAACCTGTCACCGTTAAAGTAGGAAAGGTGCAAAAAGGTGTGTTTGCACAAGCCGATAGACGCTATTTACATCGCGTGTTGCAAAACTTGGCAGGTAATGCCACCCGTTATGCTGAAAGCACTATTATCATCTCAGCAGGCTTAGAAAAAAACGAAGCTTTTATCAGTGTGGAAGATGATGGACAGGGTATTCCAGAAAAAGACCGTGAAAAAGTCTTTATCCCATTTGCGCGTCTGGATGATAGTCGTACCCGTGCCTCGGGTGGTTATGGTCTCGGCTTATCAATCGTGTCTCGAATTGCGTTTTGGTTTAATGGTCGTATGTCAGTGGATGAAAGCCCGACCTTGGGTGGGGCGCGATTTATCATGAAATGGCCGAAAAGCCAGCTAGCTTCAAGTATTGAAGCCGATGAAATTACCCAAAAAAGTAGCGAGAAAAAATACACGCAAGTGCAAGGGTCATAAGCTCATTACCAGTGATGCTTGCAAATTTGTTCAGACTGGGCTAAATTTTAGTGAGTGACTCAATGGTTTAGCAAAATTTGCGCACATCAATTAACCGATGAGCGAAATCATCACAAGAGAGGATGGCATGCGTTACCTATTTTTAGCCTTGGTGGTACTCAACATGGCTGTTTTTGGTTATTATAGTTTTTTGCGTAAACCTACTGAAAGCCAGTCAGTCTCACAGGCTCGTGCAGCATTGGTTCACCCTGTCACAGCCACCAATGTGTCAAGTGAGCTACCCCCCATGATTGGTACTAAAAAGTAAAAATGGCTATCAAAAATCAAGGCTACTAAAACCAAAGCTATCAAAACCAAAGCTATCAAAACCAAAGCTATCAAAACCAAAGTTACTCAGGAATCATGGTTAGCCTAACCTATTAAGTAACCCATTAGTCTTCTGTCATCTTTATTCTATAATCGGAATATTCACCACCACTACTAAGCCGCCGCCATTGGGCTGATTACGAGCGATGACGCTACCATTGTGCAGGTGAGTAATTCGGCTTACAATCGCAAGCCCAAGTCCACTCCCTTGCGTGGTACGTGCCGTTTCGCCCCGCTCAAATGGCTGCATAATCCGCTCAAGCTGATCTTCGGCAACGCCTTGCCCTTCATCGCTAACTTTGATGGTTAAGTATTTTTGTCTAGAGGTTATCTCTGGCGTTAGGGTGTCATCGGTAACCACTTGCTCAGTAGGCTGTAGATCATCATCAATGCTAATCTCAATATGAATGGGCGGCTGACCATACCGACAAGCATTATTGACCAAATTAACAATGAGACGCTTAATAGATAAGGGTCGCAATGGCACACTGGGCAGATCGTCTTGGATATCGATAATAAATGGGGTAGGGGCAAACTGCACCACAATCTCGTTAATGATGGGACGCAGGTTAGTCAATCGTACCGCTTCATCTGAGCCATCTTTCATAAATGAAATAAACTGCTCCAAAATCGCGTCCATGTCCTCAATGTCATACACTAGCCCTTCCCGCAAAAACTCATCGGGTAGCATCTCAGCTGTGAGTCGCATCCGCGTCAGTGGCGTGCGCAAATCATGGGAAATACCAGCTAGCATAATATTGCGTTCTTTTTGGGTTTGGATCAGGTTATGAAACAGTCGGTTAAACGCCAAATTCACCTGACGAATCTCTGTTGAGCCTTCATTGGTCGCCAAATTGTTGGCATGTCCAAGGGTGATATAATCAATCGCCACTTTTTGTAGGCGTTTGAGCGGGCGATTTAATTGTCTTACCAAAAACAAAATAGTCAGCAACGTGGCAAGCGGAATCCCCAATAAGAAAAAATAAATCGACGTTGGGCTATATTTGGCATAAAACTTGACGGGCTCTTGCAGCCAAACATCCGGATGCGCGCTGTCTTGAATATACAAAATCGGTACGGGTTTGAATTTAAAATTGACCGATACAGGACGCTGCATCACGGTTTCCATCTGTGTTGCCATCCGCTTAGTAAAATAATCCACCAAGGTTTTTTCTTGAAAAGAAGGTATCTGTTGTGGGTCAGTAATCACGTTAATATGCGAGGCATCCATAATCCAGTTTTTAAGCTCGGGGTTGTTTTTAAAATCTTTATCCGCTTTATCAATCATTAACAGCTGATGGGCAAGATAAGTCGCATGGTTTTGTAGCTCGGGTAAATACAGACTGCGCCAAAAAAACCACAGCGATAACGCCACGCTCACCAGCACCATCAACATCACCATCAAGGTGGTTTGCCAAGTGTGGCTATAGCCTTTGAGTTTGGGTAAATGCGGTTTCATGCTGGGGTATCCTGATGGTGGCTGTACAGCTGAGTCAAAACGGGCAACGGCACTTGCATCCTGCTATAATACGCAGATAGCTTGACAAAATTAAAGGGGCAATCATGCAGTTTTCAAAGTTTGGTGAAAAGTTTACCAAAAATAGCGGTATTTTGCAGTTAATGGATGATTTGGGCAACGCGCTTAACAGCGAGCAGCCGATTAATATGCTCGGCGGTGGCAATCCAGCACGGATTGATACAGTTAACCAAACCTATTGGTCGGTATTTAAAACCCTAGCTGAAGGTGATATGGGCTCAATGGCCATCGAAAATATCGGAAACTACTCAACGCCGCAGGGCGATGCCAAGTTTATTGCAGCATTGGTAGATTTTTTTAATCGCCATTATGACTGGCAGCTGTCCACAGACAATATCGCCCTGACCAATGGCTCACAAAACGCATTTTTTTATTTATTTAACTTGTTTGGTGGGCAGTTTGACGATACTAAACAAGGCAGCATAGATAAAAAAATTCTATTACCCCTTGCCCCAGAATATGTGGGTTATGCCGATGCTCATGTAGATGGGCAGCATTTTATCGCAGTGCTACCCAGCATTGAATTTGTGCAACATCAAGGTGAAGACGGCTTTTTTAAATACCGAGTCGATTTTGACACCCTAGAAAATTTGGCTGAATTGCACAACGGCGAAATTGGGGCAATTTGTTGTTCCCGCCCCACCAACCCAACAGGCAACGTGCTGACTGATGACGAAATGGCGCGCCTTGAAGCGATTGCCAAGCGCTTTGATATCCCCCTGATTATCGATAATGCGTATGGGATGCCGTTCCCCAATATCATCTATAGCCAAGCCACGCTCAATTGGAATGAGCAAATTATTTTGTGCTTTAGCTTATCAAAAATCGGTTTGCCTGGGGTGCGTACAGGGATTGTGGTCGCCAATCCGCAGGTGGTCAAAGCGATTAGCAGCCTAAACGCGATTGTTAATTTAGCGCCGACCCGTTTTGGTGCGGCGATTGCGACGCCACTGCTACAAGATGACCGGCTAAAAGATTTGTCTGATAACCATATTCGTCCGTTTTATCAAGGACAAGCCAAATTAGCCGTGCAGCTCCTAAAACAAGAACTGGGCGACTTGCCAAGCCCCTATAACAATGCGATGAAAATCCACAAGCCTGAAGGTGCGATTTTCTTGTGGGTGTGGTTTAAAGATTTGCCGATAACCACGGTGGAATTGTATGAGCGATTAAAAGCTAAAGGCACATTGATTATCCCTAGCGAGCATTTCTTTGTTGGCGTGGATACCGAGAATTTTAGGCATGCCCATGAGTGCATTCGCTTAAGCATCGCCCAAGATGATGACACGCTGGAAAAAGGGATTACTACGATTGGGAAAGTGGTGAGGGCGGTTTATGCCAACCAGTAAAAACAAGCAATAAAAAAGGGCATACATCGCGCCCTTTTACTGTTGTTTTGAACAACTAAATTTTCCACTCCACAAAATTCCTCAATAGCTGCAACCCTGCGGTATGGCTTTTTTCGGGGTGAAACTGGGTCGCAAACAAATTATCTTTAATCACGCTGGCACAAAACTCGACGCCATAATCACAGGTTGCTGCCACAATCGAAGTATCAGACGGCACACAATAAAAACTATGTACAAAATAAAAATGGGTATTATCTTCAATCCCTTGCCATAGCGGATGCGCCAAATCCATATGGGTAATAGTATTCCAGCCCATATGCGGCACTTTAATGCGTTCGTTTTTGTCATCTAGCCAATGATCATCAAAGCGTTTGACGTCACCGCGCAATACCCCTAGACAGTCTATCCCGTCATTTTCTTTTGAGCGCTCAAACAACGCCTGCATCCCCACACAAATCGCCATCACAGGCTTATTAAATACAGCCGTTTTGACGGCATCAGCAATACCTGCTGCCTGCATCTCTGCCATGCAGTCGCGCATTGCCCCTACGCCAGGAAAGACAATTTTGTCCGCTGCCGCAATCACCGTAGGGTCACGCGTGATCGACACATCAGCGCCCACTGCCGTCAAGGCTTTACCTGCCGAATGTAAATTACCCATGCCATAATCTAACAATGCAACCTTTGTCATCTGTTATCCTGTTGTCAAAAAAAGCCCAAAACTGCGATTAAGCGCTGATATCACTTGGCGCTAATCTATCTTTAATTACCAAAGAAGTTTTGAAAAATGCCAAAATAGCCATTATATTAATATCATCACATTGCTGCGCGAATAGCACTATTTGCAAAATTGTAAGGACAATAATAATGGCAGAAAAAAACTATTATGACATTTTAGGCGTCGATAAAAAAGCCAGTGAAGCAGATATTAAAAAAGCCTATCGCAAACTGGTACGACAATATCACCCTGATATCAACGACTCACCCGATGCCGACGCCAAAATGGGTGAAATCAATAACGCCTATGAAACGCTTAAGGACGCTGAAAAACGCGCCCAATACGACTTAATGCTTAACAATCCTTATATGGGTCAAGGCTTTGGCGGTATGGGGGGCGGCATGGGCGGCGGTCAGGGCTTTAATGCCAATATGAGCCAAGCAGATTTGGATGAAATCCTTCGCCAGTTTGGCGGTGGGGCGGGCGGTCGTCAGTCGCAAGGCGCGGGTGGCTTTAGATTTGATGATATTTTCTCGACATTTGGGGGCGGTACAGGCGGGTTTTCAGACGGATTTGGTGGCAGACAGTCGCAACGCTCAAGCAAAGGCGACGATCAGCACGCCGAGTTATCAATTGATTTGAAAGCCACTTATGAAGGCGATACCCGTAAAATCAGCCTAAATTTACCCGTGCAAACCGCGACAGGGCTCGATTATCAAACCAAGACTATTGAAGTCAAAATCCCCAAAGGTATTGCCGAAGGGCAACAAATTCGCTTGGCAAAACAAGGCAATCCAAGCCCGTATGGCGGTGATAATGGCGATTTGTACCTAAAAATTAAATTTAATCACCCAGACAATATCCGTGTAGAAGGCAAAGGCGTTTTTCAAACGGTAGACGTTGCGCCTTGGGAAGCAGCTATGGGCGGTCAAATCACAGTCAATACACCTGCTGGCAAGGTCAATGTCAATGTACCAAAAAATAGCCGCACGGGTACCAATCTTCGCCTTAAAGGTAAAGGTATCCCAGCCAAAGAACCCGGTGATTTATATTTAAGCTTAAATATCGTGTTGCCAAAAATCGATAAAGACGCAGATATCCAAGCGTTTGAAGCGTTCAAATCGGCATTTGCCTCGTTTGTGCCAACACGCTAATCTATTGATAATTAAGCTCTATTGATAACTAAGCAAAAAAAATAGGCAGTACAATAAAAAAAATGACAAACCAGCACCAAACATAACTATAGAGACACAACAGGAGTGCAACATGGCTCACACCACCAATACGGATTTATCATTACGGTTAACCTTAGATGATTTGATTATGGCGAGTAGTTGGGATAAAAGCTGGGTATTAGCGCTAATGGATGAAGATATTATTTATGCTGAAACGCCTGCCATCGACAGCCAGCCTTATTTTAATAGCGCACAATTGACCACAGTGCGTCTTGCCTCACGCCTACGCCGTGATTTTGATGCCAGTCCGCAAGCGATTGGCTTAATACTATCGCTGCTTGACGAGCTAAGACCGCTTCGGCAGTTACAGCGGCAAATCACGCTCACGCGAATGGTTCATGATGTGGATGACAGCTAGCAAACATCAAGTTAGCCAACATCAATTTGGGTGAATTTAATGTTAAAAAAGGGCGGGTTATAGTGTGATAATCCGCCCTTTTTATTTGCTAAAACAAACGATTATTGGGTATAACCGTGGTTACGGAGCCAATTTTGTAGAAGTTGAATTTCGGCTTGTTGGGTATCGATTAGGGTATTGGTAAGGCTACGCACTTTGTCATCGTTACCATATTTGGCAACCACTTGGGAGAACGCAATCGCGCCTTTATGATGAATCAGCACGGTTTGGGCAAATGCTTGGTCGGCATTTTTAGTCATGACCGTGTCCACCATTTCTTGCTGCATGTCATCGATAATGCTATCGATTTCTTGCTGGGCTGCCACACTATCTGCCATCGGCTGATTAGGGTCCGCGGTGTTTTGAATCAGTTGCATGGCAAGCCAATTCTGTAATATTTGTGATTCATTTTGGCGTGAGCTAATAATGTCTCGGGCTAAACCTAGCAGTTCAGGGTTTTTGCCATATCGCTGCTCAATACTGGCAAGCGCGATGGTTTCATCAAAATGACTCAGCATAGCTTTGACAAAAATCATATCAGGCGAGATGGGTATATAGTCAAATTGATTGAGGGCGGTTGGCTCACTGGCTGCAGCCGCATCGATACTTGGCTGCTTGATGACAGTAAAATACGCTTCTTGATAGTCATTGATGGTACTTGAGTCAGGCATCAAGTAGCCTTGTGCCAATTGACTGACGGTGAGCATGTTTTTATTAATTGCCTGTGTGTCTAATACTTGGGGCAATGGTTTATCATCAAATTCTTGGGGCGCGCTCGCGCTGACAGCCGTTTGGGGTGTTGGCTGCTGAGAATCAGATTGCTCACAACCAATCATGCTGATAACTGCGATGACAAGCAAGATTGATGGTGCGGTGTTGGCCATGCATCGGCTCCCATGCCTTGATTCTATACGGTGTATTTCGAAATGATGATTGTAAGCATTGACTGTATGCGTTGACTGTCAGCATTGATTATCAGTCTTAAGCAAAAGTATAAAGTAGGGCAAGCACAGTGACTATATCAATTGTGTCATGGCAGCTTGCTTATCATTTGCTAGCTGCTGATTGTGCTAGCTGGCGATTGTGCTAGCTGTCGCTTCCAGGCAATATCCCCGCCAAGGTAAAAAACGCGCGATAAGCGGCTACTTTTTTCTCCAAGCTTTGCGGGTAAGCGCGCGAGGTCGATGGCAACCGATAAATACCAAATACTCGCCCAAAAGCGTTAACTTCAATGAACTGATTGGTTTTTGGCAGTTTATAGGGTGTTTGGCTGGGGTCAAAATAGGGTGACGCGGGGTCACTGATACTTTGGTTGACCAGCGCTATTAGCACTTCTGTGGCCTTGCCGCCGGTGGTATAAATCCACTTGACCTGCTCAAGCTGTGCCAAAACTTTACCCAAATCAACCGTAGCTACCACGGTCAGATGTTCATCAGCCGCATTGCCTTTTTCGCGGATGACGTGAGTGACTGAGGGACATTCACCGATGTTATAAGCCAGTAAAAATGCTTTGATTTTTTCGGCATCAAAGCGTTTTTCATCACCGACTCGAAAATAATCGATATCATCAAAAAACACCTTGCCCATGATACGCCACATATCATTATAAAAATTGGGATAATGAAACTCCATGCACCATTTGTCAGGCGTGGGCGGCATGGTACCCATCATCAAGACTTTGGTATCAGCAAAAAAGAAGTTACCAAATGGATGGGCTTCGACACGCGGGTCAGTCAATAAATCAGCAGACATATCAGTTTTTATTTCTAATTAAATACACGCCAAGCGTGGCACTGGCAATAATCGGTAACAGCACCATAAAAAATGGTGAAAATCCCGTGCTTAAACTGACAAACCCGACCAAATCTTGCAGATAACTAAATACCAAGCCAAAGAGCAGAGCAATCACAATACGATAGCCCAAGCTTTGGTTACGCAAGGAGCCAAATACAAATGAACAAGCAACCAATACTAGCGATAACATGGCAAAAGGCGACAATAGTTTTTTCCAAAAGGCAACTTCATGCTCAAGCGAGCGGCGTTTGTCTTTGGCTAGGAGCTGTTGGTGCTGCCATAATTCGGTCACTGACATGTTATCAGGGCTGCGTGTTAACAGATAAATCGCTGACGGCTCAATGGGTAATTGCAGCGTCATAGTCGGGATGGTAGTCAACTGACTGTGACCATCGGCAGCGATGGTTAATTGTTTGATTTGTTGCAGCTGCCAGCCCGATGTCTTATCGGCGGTATTTTGACTGACAAAGCTGCCAGTATCGGCTTGTAGCACTTGCTGGATATGGGCAGTGTCGTCTAGCTGCCAAACTTTGATATTTTTGAGCTCACCTTTGGTATTGGCATAGTCAATATTGATGATACGGTTGGCTTGTTTGTCCCAATAACCGTTAATGGCACTTGATAGCAAAGGCTTGTCATGTTTGACTTGGTGCGCTAATTGATTGCTAGTTGGCACTACATACTGCCCAAGTAATAGCCCAATAATGACAAAAACAATCGCTGGTTGCATCACCCAACCGACTATTTTAAAGCGGCTGATACCTGCGGCTTGAATCACCGTCAGCTCACTGGTGTTGGCAAGCAAGCCTAGACCTACCACTGCACCTAACAGCGTGCCAAATGGCATATAGTCGAGTAAATCACTGGGTGCACTATAGGCAATAAAACGCAAGGCATCTAAATAATTGTAATGATCATTGAGATCCTGCAACTCTGCCAGATAATCAAAGACGACTTTAAGTAGCCAAAGACCAATGATAGCCCCTGTCATGGCAAAAAGCGCTTGTTTTTTAACGTAACGAGATAAAATCATGGCTGACCGCCTGGGGACAACTGACGATTTTGGCGACGATAGCGGACACGATGTACCACGCGGCTTTGCCAATTTAACAACAATGCAAATGCGATAAAACCAACGATTAGCCAAATATACGCGTACTCACTAATGCGCTCTTTACTAATGGCAGTGCGTAGCGAAATGATACTAATCGCACAGCTAGCAAATATGAGCACTGAAGGTAACAAACGAAGCCAGCGTCCTTGACGGGGGCGTACCTGTGCAAGCGGGGTAGCAAGCATCGCCGCAATGATAATCAGCCAAGGCATGGTAAAGCGATAGCCCAGCTCGGCTTTGACTTCGGGTTTTTGGGTATGGGCGAGCAGTTTGGCAGTGGTTTGGGTTTCGACATTGGTTTCGGTGATTTTTTCACTGGCAGGTTTTTCTAGGGTGATGCGATATTTTTCAAAACTGGCTTGGTTGTACTTGGCGTTGTTGGTGCCAAGCTCATAGCGACGACCCTGAAACAAATCTAGCTGCATTGAGCTATCCGTGTCTTTACTGGGTACTTGATAGGCGCGCGTGGCGGTGATGATAACATCGTTTTTGGCGATTTTGCCGCTTTTGTCGGTTTGCTGTTGCACCACATATAGGTTTTTGAGTTCACGTTTTTCTTTATCAAATTCATCGACATACAGGTGATAGTTGCCACTGCTGATAAAGGTTTTTGGACGCACTAAATCCAGCAAACTACCGAGCGACTGGGTCTGCCAAATCTGCTCACTGTTAGACAGTCCCCATGGTTTTGCCAAAAGACTAATTCCCATTTGAAATATAAATAACCCAGTAATCAGCGGAATCATCAAACGCGTTAAACGGCCGCGACTGATACCACTGGCAAACAGGACGCTCATCTCCTGATCCACGTACATACGACCGAGCACGAGCATCAGTGCGATAAAAAATGACAGCGGTAAAATCAGCTCAAGAAAGGTTGGAATGTTATAGCCAATAATAGCAAATAGCAAACCCACATCTAGCCTGCCTTCTGCAGCGATACCAAAATAGCGGATTAAGCGACCGCCGAGCATCAGCGCCATCAGAAATAACAGCACAATCGCAGTATTAGCGGCGACTTGTTGCGTCATATAGCGTCGTAATATCACAAGTAACCACCTAATATTACTCAAAGATTAATCAATTCAAACAGCTAGGGAAGTAAATGCCAATATTGTACGACATCATACCACTCGGCGCATCTGTTAATCGGCTATTTTAGCGCGTTGCCGACAGATTATGAATATGAATACTGTAAGGTAACATTTCACAATGACTTTTCACCACCACTTTTTACAGCCGCTTTATCAAAGCCATTTTTACAAAGACTTTTCACAACTGCATTTTACCCTACACAATGACGCCTGCTATCGCATCGCCCAATATGATAAGCCAATGCTATAACCCAAATACGATAATAGGTATGCTATGATAATAGTTATTTCTTGATGACAATAATTAAGGAGCTTAAATGAGTTTGACATTGACACTAGCGACCGCGCTTAAAAAAACGGTCAAGAACAGCTATCACGTGGTATTGGTAGATGACAATAGCCAAACTATGGGGCAACTAACAAGTGAGCTACAAACCGCGGTTACAAGCCTAATTGAAGCGAGTCGTTTTAAGGGTAAGCTTGCCGACACCGCAATCAGTTATGGCACAGATAATAATACGGGTTTGTTATTGGTTGGCGTGGGCAGTCAAGACAAATTAAACGGCGGTAGCTTGCAAAAAATTGCCAAAGCGATTTATGCAAGTTTGAGCCGTCTTACCAAATCTGCGGTGATTATTTTAGGCGATAGTATGGATGAAGTGAGTTTTGGTCAGCTGGCATTAGCCCTGTTAAATCAAAGCTACACCTTTGATATTTATAAATCGCAAAAAGCGGATAAACCGACGCTAAAAGACGTGACCTTATTGGTCAGCGCAGACAAACAAGCCGAGTTTGACACCCTGCTACAGCTGCAGCACGCGACTGCGCAAGGTCAATCACTCACCAAAGATTTGGCAAATCAGCCACCAAATGTATGTTTCCCTGCCTATCTTGCAGAGCAAGCACAAAGCTTGGCAAATCAATACCCAGAGCTATTGACGGTCAAAGTACTGGGTGAAAAAGACATGCAGCAATTAGGGATGAACTGCTTTTTGGCAGTCGCTCGTGGCTCAGCGCATGAAGCTAAGCTAGTATTACTTGAGTACAATGGCAAAGCCGCCAAAAAAGACAAAAACAGCAAAACCAAAGGCAAAAAATCAAGCCTAGAGCAACCGATTGTACTGGTGGGCAAAGGCATCACCTTTGACAGTGGTGGTATCTCACTCAAACCAGGGCTGGGCATGGGTGAGATGAAATACGACATGGGCGGTGCGGCTGCAGTCATGGGCATGATTAAAGCGCTATGTGAAGCGCGTCTACCGCTGCAAGTCGTTGGCGCACTCGCTTGTGCTGAGAATATGCCCTCAGGAACAGCGACTCGCCCTGGCGATATCGTCACCGCCATGAATGGTAAAACCGTGGAAATCCTCAATACTGATGCGGAGGGTCGTTTGGTACTATGCGACACCTTGGTGTATGTACAGCGCTATCAGCCAAAAGTGATTATTGACATGGCAACCTTGACGGGGGCGTGTATCGTGGCGCTGGGTTATGTGCGCTCAGGTCTATATAGTAACAATGAAGATGTGATTTTTGAGCTTGAACAAGCTAGCGAATCGGCGTATGACCGTGTTTGGCACATGCCACTAGATGATGACTACCAAGAGCAGCTTAAATCCAACATGGCAGATATGCAAAACATTGGCGGTATGCCGGCAGGGTCAGTCACCGCGGCGTGTTTTTTATCGAAGTTTGTTGAAGATATTCCTTGGGCGCACTTGGATATTGCAGGGACAGCGTGGCAGTCGGGCAAAGAGCCAATCGCAACGGGTCGTCCAGTACCGCTAT
This sequence comes from Enhydrobacter sp. 8BJ, assembly GCA_902506225.1. GTDB lineage: Bacteria > Pseudomonadota > Gammaproteobacteria > Pseudomonadales > Moraxellaceae > Faucicola. Next base: position 196,315 of record LR733345.1, read on the forward strand.
TGATGCATTATCTTCATCGTCAAGCTGCCCAAGATGCAGTCTAGGTGATAGGACGCTGACCACCCTATGACGGCATCGCAAATTAGTTTTTATATTTTATCCCCGCAAAAAAAACAGCTGGCGTTCGTCTGCCAGCTGATTTCAACCGTGCTAGTCAAAAGCGATGATAGCATTATCGTAGTGGCAGCATCCGAGCTATTACCCTCACTTGATGACCGATTATGGTCATTGAGTGATGTGGCGTTTATTCCCCACCAAATTATCCAGCAACTTGATGCCTTTTATCACCAAAAACTCCCTGCCAGTGTGGTACTTACCGATAATATTGAACTTGTCACCCAATTTGATGGCGTCGTCATCAATCTCACCAATGAAGCAATTGTAGATACCCAAGCTAGCCGCCTGCTAGAAGTCATTGACGCCGCCCCCGAACAGGTTGAAAGTGGTCGTCACAAATACCGCGTTTATCAAGCACAATTACAAGCCCTGGCAACTAGCAGCCCACCTACCATCCAAGTTTTTCAAATCCCATAATTTCTCCACTCAACACTTTGATAGCTTTAAATTGACAAGTTGACGATTTTAAAAATAATTTATGCAAATTGTTAAAAAATGTTAATATATCAGCCATTTTTGCGGTGAAATCTTAAGAGGTTATTATGTTAAAGCTTATCCAAGCGTATCAGCGCGTGGGGTTGGTGCCTTTGATTGTGATAGGGCTGATACTGGGTATCTTAGTCGGTTCATTAGCCAATCCGACTATCATCGGCGGTTTATCCTCCGTTGCCGTAAAACCACCGACTTTAGGCGGTGGATATAAGGCAACTTGTACACTATAACGCTTGCATAAATTTTGCTAAAATAATTTGCATGAAAACACTCAAGCTACGCATACGAGATAAACACACAGCAAAGCTTAACCGCCTAAGCGGTTTAGTGAATTTCGTATGGAACTATGTGAATGACTTGAGTTACAAACACCTAAAAAAGACTGGTAAATTCTTTAGTGCTTACGACCTAAACGACTACACCAAAGGTAGCGGTGAACTACTTGGCTTACACAGTCAGACCATCCAAGCCATCAATGAAACCCACGCCAAAGCTCGAAAGCAATTCAAAAAAGCCAAACTAAACTGGCGAACCAACAACCCAAATTCAAAACGTAAATCATTAGGCTGGCTACCCTTTAAACAATCCGCCATCAAACACATTGCTACCCACCAAACAAGTAAAAAAGGCTTAAAATCCACCTTACAGCTTAGTTTAGCCAAAGGGCAAAAACTCATCATCAACCTATGGGACAGCTACAACCTTAGCCTATACCAAATCAACACATGCGAATTGGTACAAGACAGCCGTAACCGTTGGTATGCCTGTATCACAGTCAAAGACTATCCCAAACAATCATGCGGAACAGGTAGTGTAGGTATTGACTTAGGCTTAAAAGACAGTGCCACAGCCTCAAATGGCAATAAATTACAAATCAAACAAACGCTCAACTATGCCAAAGATTTAGCCATTGCTCAACGAGCTAAAAACAAACAACGTGTCAAAGCAATCCATGCCAAAATCAAGCATACACGCCAAGACCTCATCCATAAATTCACCACCCAATTAGTTAAAGATAATGCGCTAATCGTGGTCGGTGATATTCAGAGTAATCAATTTAATAGTAAAAAAGGCAAACTCGCCAAATCGGTTTACGATGCAGGTTGGTTTGAACTGAAACGACAACTGAACTACAAATGCGAGAACGCAGGTTGCCGTTTTGAAATCGTGAATGAGAGATACACGACCCAGCGATGTTCGTGTTGCGGTGAAATCACCGCCAATAGTCCGAAAGGTAGAAAATCGCTTGGAATAAGAGAATGGATATGTGCTTCGTGTGGCACATGGCATGATAGAGATATCAATGCCAGTCGGAACATTCTTGCGGTCGGGCTTGACCGTCTTGTGGAAGGAATCCCCTTGCTTTAGCAAGGGGAGGAAGTCAAAAAAAGCACTTAACAATTAGCGATTATGGTTTTACTACAACAGGTACGATTTGTACATCAACGGGTACAGCCGTTGTTGTTGAGGCAATCGCTGTATTGTCGTCAATAGGTTTAACGGTGACTGCTTGAACCGCAGGCCCTTTTGGGATAACTTTTACTACAGGGACCACAACTACAGGATTGGGTTGAGCATTCATAGGTGCTCTTGGCGCAACAGATTTGTTAGTGCTTTCGTCGATTTTTAGGTCAGCTGGGATATCAATGTTTATTTCGCTGGTTCTTGGCGTTGCTTTGCTGCCTTTTTTAGCCTTGGCCGAAGCTTTGGTACTGTGAGTATTTTTTGAGGCTTTTGTGGATTTTTGCGTCGCTTTTTGCGGTTTTGCTTTTGCCGATGCGACGTTTTTGTGTGTGGTAGTCGATTTGGTCGTGGTTGTTACTTTAGTCGCTGCTTGGGCACTGACCGTAAGACCTGTTGCTATGACTAATGCAGTAAGCGTTGTGGCTAATTTTTTCATAATTTTTTCCTCATTGTTGATTGATAGGTTGATGATTAGCTTGTTTTCTATAGTTATATTAGGTGGTTAGTATCATTCCCCAAATATGACCGTATTATCAATTATCAAGAAAATACTTTAAGGGAGTACTAAACGCCTAGATATCATTATAGAACAATCATCCGACGCAACAATGTAAGGATTGCAGGCAAAATGTTGAGAATACGTAAATAAATCCTAACGCCATCAAAGAAGTTATCCGGTAGCGTTAACAATCAGTGAAATTGTCAATGAAACGCCATCAAATTTTATTTTAGGGTAAATTTTATGGTATAAGTAAAAGATTAGTTATCGGCATTTATTAACAAAGTGTTGCAAAACTTACTAAAGCTTACTAGAAGCGTCAACGTTATCAACCTTGTAGGACTTTTTTTTGCACTTTTTTATACACAGCCTATGAGAAAGCCACAAACCTTACAAAAGTGCTCGTTACAACGCTATAGAATTATTTTAATATGCAGTCATGTGATAAAGCATAGGTCAACATGCTTTAATAACTAAAATGCAAAATTTCTAAAAGTTTCAAAGTACAAAAGCAGGACATTTAAAACAATAAAAAAGGAGAATTATCATGTTTCGTTGGGCTATTATTTTTGCTGTAATCGCACTCATTGCTAGTTTCTTAGGGTTTGGTGGTGTGGCAGGTTTATCGGCAAACTTGGCATATGTGTTCTTGGCAGTAGCGGTGATTTTATTTATTATTGCCTTTATTAGCCGAAAAGTTTAAACACTAAAGTTTAGATACTAATTAGTAATACAATAGGTCTATTTAACTTGGTATGATAGTACCAAACACGCTTAAAATAACCTTTTACGATATGAAAACATGTTTGTTTGATGCAAAGTGTTAACAATGTAAAAGGTTATTTTTTTTTGTCAGAATTTTCACTCAAATATAGCTTTGCCTCGTACGCCAACAATGCCAGTAAGGCAACCAAAAATGGCATGATGTAATACAGTAATCTAAAAATCAATAACACCGCCAGCATCTGCGTACGATCGACTTTTGGCAAAGCCGTAATCATGACCACTTCAAACACCCCCAGACCGCCAGGGACATGACTTAAAATACCGATTGCCATTGATTGAATAAACGCAGAAAAGGTCGCCCAATAGCTGATATGCTCAGAAGGCGGCAACAATAAATATAGTACCAACGCCACGGTACTTAAGTCTAAAATGGCAATCGCAATCTGTTGCAGCACAATTTTGGCGGGCGGTAAGTCAAAACGCCAACCCCGAATCACCACATGTTTGCCTTGCTTGCCAGCGTACACAATAATCGCCGCAATAACACTTAACATGGTGATGCCAAGCACCCGTACATAAAAAGTATGCTCAAAGATGCCAAGGGATTTATCCAGTTCAGACAATAGTTGAATGGTAATCTCAGGATGGCTAGTTAAAGACGCCCCAATCAACGTGGTAATACCAAAGGTAAATGCCATCGACACCATCCAGACGATGTTGGCAATTTCATTATGACTCAGATTAAAACGGCGATAGTTACGATAACGGATACCACTCGCGGTGACAAGATTGAGCCCAATGGTGTGGCTAATGGCATAAGCGGTAAAAGAGGTGAGGGCGACATGGCGGTAATCAAGTTTTTTGCCGATTTGGCGTAGTGCAATAAAATCATAAATGGTGAGTACTAAATAACCAAAAGCCACCACGATGGCGGCGATAATAAGATGGAAGGTAGGAATATGGGCGATAGCGTCTAGAACGTCTTGATAGTGCACAGTTTTGGTCAAACCATAAAGCGCGCGAATTGCCATGAAAAAAATCAATACCGTAATCGCTGCTAATGCAAGTCGCCAAACCTGCTTAAACCAAGAACTATTCATGCATTCAACCTAATTTTTTTTTAGTAGACATTACGATCAATTAATTAGTCGCCAACATTATTTTCATTATCTTCAAACAATGTCAAATTTATCTCATTATCTTGCGCAGTTTGGGTGGGTGTTTGGTGCGCCAAACGCTGGGCACGCAGTCGTTTGAGTCGTCGGATAGTCAATAACTTAAGTACTTGCCGCTTTTGTGAGTCATTCATCATAAGCCAAAGGTCACGCTCAGTGCGATTGCGCAAACAGCCTTTACAATAACCCTGTTTATCAAGCTCGCAGACTTGAATACAAGGACTGGCAATCTCAAATAACTCTTGCTGCTCCATCGCGGTGATAACTCCTGACTACGCCATGCCAATGGACGCGTAATCCACCTATGCAGAGATAGGGTTAACTGGGCGGAAAATCAAATAACACAGGCAAAAACGTACCTTCAACTACGGTAGTCTAACTAACACGACAAATTTTAACGTGCTGAAAGCTCGCATCATGGCTATTTTAGCCAAGCAATGCTAAGATTAAATGTTAGCCAAACCCACAACAGTCGATATGATAATTTACTATAATTAAAAATTTGAGATAAAGCCATGCAAATTGTGTATATTCACGGACTTGATAGCAATCCAAACGCCGAAAAAGCGCAAAAACTCAAAGATTTTTGTGCCAAAAATTTCCCACAAATCAAGGTTGTTGCGCCCGATTTGAATCGTTCACCCAATGAGTCGATTGCTTTAATCCAAGAAATTATTGCCAACGACCCGAATACAGGTTTGGTCGGTAGTTCGCTTGGGGGATTTTATGGCAATATTTTGGCAAATTTGACAGGTAAAAAAACGGTATTGCTCAATCCAAGTGTGCACAGTGGCACAAGTCTCAAACGTTTTTTTGGGGAAGATTTTGACAGTTTGCCCGATGATTATATCGGTCACGTCACCCCCGATGGCTGGCATATTAGCAAAAAAGATATTGAGTGGCTGGTAGCAAATCGCCCCGAACAATCGCTCAATCCGCAAAATTTATTGGTAATTTTGAAAAAAGGCGATGAGCTGCTTAATTTCCAAGATGCGGTCAATTATTTTAGTCAAAGCGCTTTGGAAAAAAGCAATGCCCAAAGTCATATCATCGTGGAAGACGGTGGCGACCATGTGATGAGTGATTTTGAAACCAAATTACCTCAAATCATACTGTTCTTGTTCGGCTTGCCGTTAATTAAGTAAAAATTTGCTCGAAAGGTCAGGCTTTAGCCTAGAAAATGGGTTTGCGTTATACCACTAGCTATATCTACTATTTATTATGAATCATTTAAAATTTTAAAAAATTAAGGTTGTTATGAGTAGTTACACATCCACATCACTTGAAGTGTTAGAAGGTCTTGACCCGGTACGCCGTCGCCCTGGTATGTACACTGACACCACCCGCCCCAACCACCTTGCCCAAGAAGTCATCGACAACTCAGTGGACGAAGCCCTTGCAGGTCACGCCAAAAACATTACTGTCATTCTACACACCGACGGCTCGCTGTCAGTCGAAGATGACGGACGCGGCATGCCCACCGACATTCACCCCGAATTTAACCAATCGGGCATTGAACTGATTTTGACACGCCTACATGCAGGCGGTAAATTTTCTACCGACAACTACCAAGTTTCAGGCGGTCTGCATGGCGTGGGGATTTCAGTCGTTAATGCTTTATCGCACAAAGTCGATGTCACTGTATGGCGAAATGGCGAAGTGTTTACCATGCAATTTGTCGATGGTAATGCCGTTGCTCCGCTTGCCATTGCTCAAGCTAGCAACAAGAAAAAACGTGGGACACTCGTGCGGTTTTGGGTCAATGAAACATACTTTGATTCACCAAAATTTAACATCAAACAACTCAAACACCATCTTAAAGCCAAAGCCGTGTTATCGGCAGGGCTGACCATTACTTTTATCAATGAAATTGACGGCGACAAAGACGTTTGGCAATTTACCGATGGGCTATCGCAATATCTCACCGAGCAACTGGTCGAAGAAATCATCCTACCAGAACAGCCATTCGTGTTTAATTACGACGCCAAAAAAGGCGAGCGAGCAGGGTTAAGTTTTGCCATTTGTTGGCTTAGCGAGGGTGGTACGCCTGTGCAAGAAAGCTACGTCAACTTGATTCCTACAGCACAAGGTGGCACGCACGTCAATGGACTACGCACAGGTATTACTGACGCGTTAAAAGAATTTTGTGAACTGCACAATCTACTGCCGCGCAACGTCAAACTCGCTCCTGAAGATGTGTGGGATGGGGTCAATTATATTTTATCGCTAAAATTCTCCGAACCGCAATTTAGCGGACAGACCAAAGAGCGCTTATCGAGCCGAGAAGCGGCGGGCGTGGTACAAGCCTTTGCCAAAGATGGCTTTAGCTTGTGGCTCAATCAAAACTCGGAGATTGCCAAACAAATCGCTGAATTGGCGATTAATAAAGCAGGCAAACGGCTGAAATCCGCCAAAAAAGTTGAGCGTAAAAAAATCACCCAAGGACCCGCATTGCCAGGAAAATTGGCGGATTGTCGCGGTGATTTGCGAGATGGCGCAGAGCTGTTTTTGGTGGAAGGGGATTCGGCAGGTGGCTCGGCAAAACAAGCCCGTGATAGACATTTTCAGGCCATTATGCCCCTGCGAGGCAAGATTTTGAACACATGGGAAGTGTCGCCCGATACGGTGCTTGCCAGTGAAGAGATTCATAACATCGCCATTGCCATTGGCGTTGATCCTGATTCGGACGACTTGAGCGAACTGCGTTATGATAAAATCTGTATTTTGGCGGATGCCGATTCAGATGGACTGCATATTGCCACGCTGCTGTGTGCGCTGTTTGTCAAACATTTTAAAGCGGTCGTTGATGCAGGGCATCTGTATGTCGCTATGCCACCGCTATATCGCATTGATATTGGTAAAGAGGTGGAGTACGCCCTTGATAATGACGAGCTTGAGCAAATCTTGAAAAAAGTGGCAAAAAACAAAAAGCCGCAAATTACCCGATTTAAGGGCTTGGGCGAGATGAGTGCCGAACAGCTACGTGAAACCACGATGAATCCTGATACGCGACGTTTGGTGCAGCTAGACCTTGATGACCCAATTGCAACCGATAGCATGATGGATATGCTGCTTGCCAAAAAACGCGCCAGCGACCGTAAGATGTGGCTTGAGCAAAAAGGCGATTTGGCAGAAATTGGGGTTTAATGGCTACGCAAATGATTGGCGTTAAGCCTACAATGCTAGCGCATACTTTTGTAGATGAGATTTATCAACTTTCCCCTTCTGCCTAACATCTAACATGGGGCAAATCCGCGAATATGACTCAATTGTTGATTACCTTGCTGTTATTCTTTATCACCGCCATTGCTGAGATTGTCAGTTGTTATCTTGGCTATTTGATGCTCAAACAGCATAAACCGCTTTGGCTCATCGTACCTATGACCATCACGCTTGCCCTGTTCGTATGGTTATTGACCCTTCATCCCACCGCAACAGGGCGAGTGTATGCCGCATACGGTGGTATATATATCGCGACGGCTTTGGTATGGCTAAAATTTGTCGATGGCGTTTCTCTGACACACTGGGACAGCATTGGCGGTTTGGTGATACTGTTGGGCGCAACTATCATTATCCTGCAACCCAAAAGTTTGTTATAACTCTCTGCAATCAACAAATTTGCTAATTTTAGTGCACTAATGTAAACTCAAATTAAATTATTAAATCAAAGAGACCCTACATGGATATCAACCAAACGCCATTAGATCCCAGCCAATTTGGCTCAAATGTGCCGCGCCGCGATGACCCAAACATCGCCAAGCTCGCCGCAAAATACTTAAAAATGCGCGGTTGGCAACTTGTGGGTGAGGTGCCCAATGTCAAACAGCTGGTGATGCTCGCCGTCCCGCACACCTCAAACGAAGACGGTTGGAACGCGGTGATGGGTATTTTAACGCTTGGCATTGATTTTAAATTGATGGGCAAAAAAGAGTTGTTTCGTCTCCCCCTCATCGGGTCTTTCTTAAAATGGGGCGGTATGATATCAATTGACCGTCAGAAAAAAGGCTCGACTTTGCAGGCGACTTTGGAGCAGTTTAAACAACAAGATCAGCTGTGGTTGGCATTGGCACCCGAAGGGACGCGAAGTTATACCGATAAGTGGAAAACAGGCTTTTATCATATTGCCGTAGGCGCAGGCGTACCAATTTTGCCGATTGCAATGGATTATAAAACCAAGCAAATCCGCTTTATGCCTTTGTTTTACCCAACGGGCGACTATGATGCCGATTTACCGAAAATTTTAGAACGCTATCGCGGTGTTTTGGGTAAGCATTTTGATAAAATGTCACAGCCGTTGCAAGATTTGCATGACTAACTGTCTTAGCTACCCCATAAATTTCTCATGCTGTCTTTACGTTGAGCTACTTTTGGTTAAGGTAGCTTTATATTAAGCGCTTAACAAGTTTGCTGTCGCATTCATCCCATTCATCGTTAGCGGGCTGATAGGGTAAAAAAAGGGTAAAATGCGACATGAAATTCCTTTTGCTGACGATACAGTCAACAAAAGGGTATAAATCTAAAGACCGTTTTGCTATCGCCGCTATTTGCCCACAAAAAAACCTAAACCTGACGATGCCATAGGTTTTACAAACTATTTCTGCTATGATAGCTACAATTTTGAGACGATTTTTTAGTAGTTATTAGACCTTAATTGGACATATCAGATAGGAAATTTTATGAGCAATAATACAGTTCCCGTATTGGCAGCAGTTGTGTTAGGTGCTTTGGCATTATCACCCGTTTTTATCAAGAGTTTTGGCAATGACCCACAAGTAGCCGCCATCGGTAGCCGCCAGTTAGCGGGTAATTCAGCCGCTATCAATGCCCAAAGTAGTGAAGTGGCAAAGGTAGGTTATAGCCTAGGTTATATGATGGGTCAAAACGTCAAAAAAGACGCCAAAGACCTCAATCCTGCTGATATCAATCAAGGTATCAATGACGGTTTTAATGGTAAAGAATCGACCATGACCCGTGAAGAAATGATTAAAGCGGTACAAACCTATGAGCAAAACCAAATCCAAAAACGTCTACAAGACAACCAAAGCAAAGGTGAGGCTTTCCTAGCGCAAAACGCTAAAAAAGCAGGGGTCAAAACGACCGCGTCTGGCTTACAGTATGAAGTGCTTAAAGAAGGTACCGGCGCGCAGCCAAAAGCCACAGATATCGTAGCGGTACAATATGAAGGTAAATTGTTAGACGGTAACGTGTTTGATAGCACCGCACAGCATGGCGGCGAGCCTGCGGTATTCCCGCTTAACCAAGTTATCCCAGGTTGGACTGAAGGCTTACAGTTAATGAAAGAAGGCGGCAAATATCGCTTCTACATTCCATCAAAACTCGCTTACGGTGAGCAAGGCGCCCCCCAAGGTGGGATTGAGCCAAATAGTGTGCTCATCTTTGATGTTGATTTGCTAAAAGTCAATCCACCGGCTGATGCCGCACAGCCTGCCGCAGCAGATATCCAAGCCCAATTACAACAACAAATTGAATCCATGCAGTCAGCTTCTCAACCTGCTCAATAGGTTGGGTTGGCGTCAGATAGGTGATCTCAATCAGCTGGGCAAGCGCAACTATCGAATTCGCTCGCCCTACTCATCGGCACGATGGCAAAGGAACATCCCAATGATTTTAGGATATGAAAAAGTAAATTTAGTGACTGGCATCGCTACTGGCATGCTGTTAGCGGTTACGTCAATCAGTGCAAATGCCGCACCGGCTAGCACTGGCACAACCAAAGCTGCATCCTCTGTGTATGTACCAAAATCAACAGTGACGGCAACTAGCCCAGCATTGGCACAAGTCGGCTATAGCTTTGGCTATCTGATGGGTGAGAGCAACAAAGACAGTATTGATGATTTAAATCTTGATGCGTTTTTTCAGGGATTTCGGGATGCCTACTCAGCGCAGTCGCCTAATCTTGACAAAAAACAAATGCAAAAAGTATTGCTAGACTATCAAAAAAACAAAGAAATTGCCTATGCCAAAGAAGTACAAGCGTTAGCAGCTAGCAATGCGGCAAAAGGCAAACAATTCTTGCTAGAAAACGGCAAAAAATCAGGCGTGAAGACTACCGCGTCGGGTCTACAATACCAAGTGCTAACACAAGGGAGAGGCAAATCGCCTAAAGCGACGGACAAGGTCAAAGTCCACTACCAAGGTCGCTTGATTGACGGTACGATTTTCGACAGCTCTTATAAACGTGGCGAGCCTGTGACTTTCCCACTCAACCAAGTGATTAAAGGTTGGACAGAAGGGCTACAGTTGATGAAAGAAGGGGGTAAATACCGTCTGTTTGTCCCTGCTAACTTGGGTTATGGCGAAGCAGGCAATGCCGATATCGAGCCCAATAGCGTGTTGATTTTTGATATTGAGCTGCTACAAGTCAATCCACCTGTGACCCAACCCGTCAAACTTTAAATTTTCTCCCATCTTAAAATTTTGTCCCAGCTTAAAGTTTTCCCCAGTTGGCTATAAAAAAACGCTCATATTCCTATTGAGCGTTTTTTTGTAATGGCTTGAAAAGCGTGCCTTTAAAGCACCTTTTTTAATACTTTAGAGTTGCGGGTATTGTCATAAAAGGCATAGCGGTCAGCAGGTAACGATTCAGCAGGGACTTCCGTAAACCCATGCTCGACAAACCAATGCGCGGTACGAGTAGTCAAGACATACAGTTCATGGATGCCGCGGCTACGCGCTTGTTGCTCTAAGAATGCTATCAAATCTGCGCCACGGCTACCATTGCGATAATCGGGATGGACAGCCACACAAGCCACTTCCGCGGCTTGGTCATTGAGTGGGTATAAAGCCGCGCAGCCTAATACCATGCCATCACGCTCAATCACGCTAAAGTTTTCGATATCGCTCTCTAAACGCTCACGTGAACGACGTACCAAAATACCTTGTTCTTCGAGTGGCTCTAGTAGTTCAATCAAACCTACCACATCGTCGATATCGGCACGGCGAATTTCTTCATACGGGTCATGGGAGATTAGCGTCCCTGAACCATCACGGGTAAATAACTCTTCAAGCAATGCGCCATCTTTGGCATAGGAGATAATATGGGTACGGTGGATGCCGTATTGACAGGCATCGCTGGCTGCCCGTAAGAAACGCGCGATTTCTGAGTTTTCAGGAACATCACGTAAGAAGCGTGTTACCTCATGCGGAATCATTTCTTTAAGCAGGTGAGTGCCATCTTTATAGATACCTGTTTGCTCACCCAAGAAAATTAATTTATCCGCTTTTAGGCTAATCGCGGCTTGTAGCGCCACATCTTCAGCCAGCAGGTTGAATACTTCACCTGTCGCAGAATAGCCCATACTGCCCAAAATCACCACATGGTCATGGATTAAATTGTTGTGGATGGCTTCGGCATCAATCGCGCGCACTTCTCCAGTAAATTGATAATCGATGCCATTACGGATACCGTAAGGGCGGGCGGTGACGAAATTGCCTGAGATGGCATCAATACGAGAGCCATACATCGGCGAGTTGGCAAGTCCCATCGATAGCTGCGCTTCAATTTGCAGGCGAATTGAGCCAACAGCTTTTAGGATGTACGGCATGGCTTCTTTTGTGGTGATGCGCACATCATCTGCCATCGGTGTTTCGATATGGTTCTCGGCAAGATTGGCATCAATTTGCGGACGCGCACCGTGGACGAGTACGAGCTTAATGCCAAGACTATGCAGCAGCGCAAAATCATGAATCAAATGGCTAAAATTGTCGTGATTGACCGCTTCGCCATTGAACATAATGACAAAGGTCTTGCCACGATGGGTATTGATATAGGGCGCAAAGTTACGAAACCATAATACATAAGGCGGGGTAACATAAGCAGGGGTTGTGGCAGCGGCATTTTGTTGGGCAGTATTGGGTAAATCAATCATAGCGTGATAGGCAAGTATAGGGTTATTATCAGTCATCGTTTCGCCATCGGCAAGCGGTGCATTGCCATGGGTAAAACTTGCTGAAGTATCGGTTGAAGTTGGCATGATAACAGTAGACATGATAAAAAAAGTAGACGTACAAATAGCATACGATAAAGTTTTTGTCTCTTTTAATTAAACATACATGCAATTAAACCTACATGTAAGTTTAACAGCGTGATTGCGCGCATCGCTCAGAGACTAACGATAAGGCTATCAATAAACCTTACAAAATACAATAGCTAATCTTACTGATTTTGGCTGCGCTGTTTGTATTTAGTAAATTCACCCCACAACTTTCAACTTGCTAGTGAGTTAAATTGTAAATTTTGTTATGCTAATCTATAGTCGAGCTTTAACCTATTTGACCAACCAATCAGCGGTGTATGCCAACCTGCCAAAAAAAGAGAATACGCTAGCACCGGCTGACACAACAATTTTGAACATTTGAAAATCATGATTTAATGGAGAATATTCATGCAAAAGCTTTCAGTATTCGCGCTAATGACCGCCTCCCTTGGGGCATCAGCCACCGCAACGGCTGTGCTACCAACGGTGGCATTAGACCCTGTTGATAATAATCAAGCTGCACCTATCTCAGCGCCAGTTGCGAGTCAAGTTCAAACCCGCATTTTAGCCTCTGTTGTTGGTCAGGATCCACAAGGTCAAGAAGTGTTAAGCCCCGTCAATGCACAAACGCGCCTTGCATCTGGCAATATCGTAGAATATCGCGGCTACTTAACCAATAACAGCCCTGACCGAATCCGCAACATGAAAGTGACCATGAACATCCCAGCCAATATGGAATTAGTGAGCACGAGTGATGTAGAGCCAACCCGTGCGTTTGGTAGTATGGACGGTGTCAATTTTCAATATATGCCACTAAAAACCAACATGAATGGCGTGCTACAAAATCTACCGATGGCTTACTATAAAGCCATACAGTGGGATGTACCAGGTTTGGGTCTTAATGAAGTGGCGATGGTGAAATATCGTTTAAAAGTAAAATAATAAATGCTCAGCGCCTAGAAGAGCTCACGCATAAAACCGCTCAATTGAATGAGCGGTTTTTTTATTTACAATTTTTGAAACTTGCCGATTTTTTGCTCGATATCGCTGAGCCTTGCTAAGGTTGCAATTTCCCCTGCTTTTATCGTCGCCTCTCTGGCTACGGTATTGGTCGTGCCAATATCACCAACGGCTGGGCGTATCACCACGTCCGCCCATTTGATTTCAGCAGCGTTTGCTTGATTGGGGATGACGGCAAATGTCTTATCTAGTAGCGCCCAAAAATCTTGTGGATGGCTGTTTTTTGGCGGGCTTGAGACATCTACCGCGATGATAATATCTGCGCCCATTTGCTTGGCAGTTTGCACCGGTACAAGGCTTGTCAGACCGCCATCGCCATAGCGTTTATTGTTGATACGTGGCGGTACAAAAACGCCATACACGCTACTGGATGCACGCACCGCAAGACCAGTATTACCTTTGTCAAAGACGGCTTTTTGCTTGGTGGTTAAATCGGTGGCGACACTGGCAAAACGGATGGGGAGTTTTTCAATCGGTTGATTATCGACTTGGGTATTTACCCAGTTTTGTAGTTTGATACCTTCGATAAAGCCTTGTTTGCTCCAGCTATAATCGAGTAATTCATTATTGCTAACATGGGTTGCGATGTTTTCAAGTTCGCTAGCGGACTTGCCACTGGCGTATAAACTACCGACTAGACTGCCGCTACTGGTACCGACGATTAAGTCGGGGGTGATGCCGTTTTTTTCCAGCACCTTGATGACGCCGACATGGGCAAAACCTTTGGCACCGCCACCGCCTAATACAAGGGCGATTTTGGGCTTTACTGATGGTTGAATGGGTGATTTAATAGGTTGGGTGGGTATCACTGGCGTTTTGGTGCAGGCGGGGAGTGCGAAAGTTAATAGCAGGTAAGTGAATAATTTTTTCATGATTTATGATACCCAGTTATCTAACCGTAATCCTTCGACACGCTCAAACTCTCTTAGGTTATTGGTCACCAAAATTAAGCCGCGGCTACGGGCATGACCTGCGATATGCATGTCATTTTCGCTAATGACGTTACCTTTTTTAGTCAAGTCAGCATAAATATTGCCGTAATGACTTGCCGCTTGGCTATCGTAATCAAGGATAACCAAACGTGATAAAAAATCATCCACTTGTACCAAGTTCTTAGCCATATTTTGGCTGTTTTCCGCGCCAAAATACAATTCCGCTACTGTGATACTACTGACACAAATTCTAGCGGCATATTGGTTGAATTTATTTAAAGCCGCAATCGGACGTTGTTTGATGACGTGAATGGCGATATTGGTGTCTAGCATAAAGGTCAGCATACATCGCTTCCTAGGGGTTAGTCAAAGCTTTCGCGTTGGCTGATAGGGGCGTTGCTACGCTGTGCCATAAAGTCATCGCTGACAGAGTCTTTGGCAATAAAAAAGCTGTCCCATACGTTACTGATAGGGGTTAAAATACGTTCATTACCGACTTTGCGGATATGAACATGTTTGATGTCATCAGCAAATCGCATATCCGCAGGTAGGCGCACAGCTTGGGTGCGGTTGTTAAAAAATACGCTAGCTTGGGTCATAAATTATCCTTTTTATGCTATATATAATAAGTATATAGCATAAATTTTAAAAAGCAATCTGCGCTATTTTGTAGTGAAAATTCTGCCTATTATGTTTAGGAGACAAGCATAGGAGACGCTACTTTTAGCACGTTTTTTTTGCACCTAGCAACCTCGCTTTGCAACCAGGCTATATTAAAAACAAAACCCTGTAAATGCTGTTAAAAAATGCCATAATAAACTAACTTTTCATTAAAATAAAATCAATAAAAACAAGCTGTCTAAGGCATGACGAACTGCATGACCAACCCCATGATTCAACCCAATACTGACATCTTTAATCTCCCCGTCACCGCGCTTGCTGGCGTGGGTAGCAAAATCGCTGAACAGCTTGACCAACTTGGTATTGAGCGCGTGTTTGATTTGTTGCTACATTTACCGCGTGATTATGAGGATCGCAGCCGACTGGTCAACATGTGTGATGTCGTCGATGGACAATCGGCATTGCTACAAGGCACCGTTGTCCGCGTCGACAACAAAAAGATGGGCCTCAGCGTGACATTGCAAGATAGGACAGCACAAACAACATTACGCTTTTTCAAAGTCTATCGTGGACTGACCGAAACCATGGCGGTGGGCAATACCTTGCGTGTGTTTGGCGAAATCAGTATCAGTAAGTATGGCACCCAAATCAGCCACCCTGAATATGAAATTATTACTGGATATCAACCCTTGACCAATACAGGGCTGATACCTGTTTATCCAACGGTCAAAAACTTGCATCAAAATAAACTGCGTAGCTTGATTCGACTTGCGCTGCAAACGGTTAAACAAGCCAATCTTGTGATGGCTACTATCAGTGATGCTGAGTGGCAAATCGTACAAAGTGCGCTGAGTAAGCAGTTTCCGTTACTGGCAGGTAGCCACAACCCATTTGAGGCATTTAGCTTGCTAGAAGCCATTAGCTTTATCCATCAGCCACCGATTTATACCGATTTGAACAAGCAAATTTTGGTGTTAGAGGCGTTAAAAAATCGCAGTCATCCGACGTGTCAGCGGCTCATTATCGAAGAAATGCTGGCGCACCAGCTGAGTCTACTGTACCGCAAACAGCAGCTTTATCAGCACAAAGCACCGCGCTGCGATGCCACAAGCGCGCTTGCCAGTCGCCTGTTAGCCAATTTACCTTTTATCCCGACCCATGCCCAAAATCGGGTAGTGGCGGAAATCGTCAAAGATTTGTCAACGTCAGTGCCCATGCTGCGACTCGTGCAAGGCGATGTTGGCGCAGGCAAAACCTTGGTGGCAGCTTTGGCGGCGTGCTATGCGCTTGATAGCGGCTGGCAAGTGGCAGTGATGGCACCGACAGAGATTTTGGCGGAGCAACATCTTAATAACTTTAAAAGCTGGTTTGAACCGCTTGGCATCGGTGTGGGTTGGCTGGCGGGCAAACAAACAGCCAAAGCGCGTGAAAAAGCCTTGCAACAAGTACAAGACAACGAGGTGCAAATCGTGGTCGGTACGCATGCGCTATTTCAAGAACATGTCAATTTCGCCAAGTTGGGCTTGGTGATTATCGATGAGCAGCACCGTTTTGGGGTGGAGCAGCGAATGGCGCTAGTAGATAAAGGCTTGGCGCATACCACACCGCATCAGCTGATTATGACAGCCACCCCCATACCGCGTACCCTTGCCATGAGTGCATTTGGTGATATGGATACATCTATTATTGATGAACTGCCGCCCAACCGCACCCCCATCACCACCGTCACCATAAGCCGTGACCGACGCGATGAAGTGATTGAACGTATCGCTGCCAACTGCGAGCAAGGCAAACAAGCTTACTGGGTATGCCCACTGGTCGAAGAGTCTACCGTGCTGGATGCCCAAGCCGCTGAAGCGACCTATGCCGATTTGGATGACAGGCTTAATCTCAACATTGGCTTGGTGCATGGCAAAATGAAACCCAATGACAAACAAGCGGTCATGGCGGATTTTAAAGCCGGTAAAACCGCTTTGCTGGTGGCTACCACCGTAATTGAAGTCGGGGTCGATGTGCCCAATGCCTCGCTGATGGTGATTGAAAATGCTGAGCGATTAGGGTTATCGCAATTGCACCAGCTACGCGGACGCGTGGGGCGTGGCACCCAAAAAAGCTTTTGCGTATTGCTTTATCAAACGCCATTGTCAGAAACGGGTATCGAGCGGCTCAATGTGCTGCGAGATAGCAATGATGGCTTTGTGATTGCGCAAAAAGATTTGGAACTGCGCGGTGCAGGCGAGCTTTTAGGTAAACGGCAGACGGGATTTGATAGCTACTATGTCAGTGACCTAGCCAGAGATGAAAGCTTGCTAATCGTGGCGCAAGCGATTGCTAAGTACCTAATTGCTGATGAAAATCGCAAATCACAAGTGCAGCAATATATCAGCCATTGGACACCCTATGCCATCAAATACATTAACGCATGATAGCGCATAGTAGGCGCTTGAATTCTGATAGAGCGTTGTTTTTACGGATAAAGAGCCTATTCACACCCCCAATTTTTTGTTATGTTATAACCTATGCACTTATTGATTAATTAACTCTGACCTAACGATTGGTTTTAATTAATTTTTATCCATTGCGCAATATCACTGTTATTAATATAGAACTATCAATATTTTATTATCAATATAAAGGATACCTGTTATGCCACAAACCAAATATGATTTACCTATCGCAGACCAAGCCGCTGCGGATGAAATCATTAAAAAAACCGAAGACATCAAAGGGGTCAAATTCGTCAACATTAACCCTAATGGTACCGTCGTTGTGACCCATGGTGACGACTTTGATGAAGCCGCATTTAAAGCGGCTGCAGGTATCTAGCTACTAGTCTTGATAAGCGACTAGGTTTTATGCCTAGTTTCATTAAAGCTGACTTCGGTCAGCTTTTTCATTGGCTAAAATTTGCCGTTAATTGTTCATTCAATCGTCATACGGTTGTCACCTTCGTCAGCTAATGTTTCCTAGCGATAGCGTATCTTTTTATCACAACTTGACTTTTCATATTGTTGCTTTGCCTTATCTAGAGGAAACCCCATGACTGACCAACCCGCTGAGCAAAATTCTCCTATCCACAATTTGCTTAAAGACACCCAGCCATCAACCCCAAGTATCAACCGTCGCCGTTTTTTACAATCTACCTCGCTTGCGACTGTCGCAGGTGCATCGATGATGCTAGCGGGCTGTAATAATGACAATGATGATAATGATAACACAGCGCAGGTTAGCTTTTTACATGGCGTAGCCAGTGGTGACCCGCTTGCAGACAAAGTGATTTTATGGACTCGCGTGACACCGGTGAGCAGTGGCAGCAGCCTTGATGTCGATTGGCAAATTGCCAGTGATAATGCGTTTAACACCATCATCAATAAAGGCACGAGCAAAACAAACGGTGGGCAAGATTATACGGTCAAGGTAGATGCCACGGGTTTACAGCCGAATACGCCTTACTTTTATCGATTTATATGTGGTGGTGTCACCAGTCCGATTGGCAAGACCAAAACCCTACCTGTCACCAATGTCAGTCAAGTGAAACTTGCGGTGGTGAGCTGTTCAAACTATCCTGCAGGCTATTTTCATGCGTATGCCGATATTGCCAAGCGCAACGATGTCGATGTGCTGCTGCACTTAGGTGATTATATCTATGAATATGGTCGTCATACCATCGATGACCAAGGTAAAACGGTGCCTGCCTATGCCTCAAGCTATGCCGCACAGCTCAAGCGCGAAGTCATCCCAGTCGAAGAATTGCTCACCATTACTGGCTATCGCTTGCGCTATGCCCAATATCGTACCGATAAAGATTTGCAAGCGGTACATGCCGCCATGCCAATGATTGCGGTATGGGACGACCACGAGATTAGTAATGATACTTATAAAGCGGGTGCTGAAAACCACCAATCCAATGAAGGCGATTGGAATCAGCGCAAAATGGACGCCATGAAAGCCTATCATGAATGGATGCCCACGCGTAATAGTGTGATGACGCAAATTTATCGTAGTTTTGATTTTGGTAATTTACTCAGTCTGCATATGCTAGACACCCGTGTTATTGCCCGTGACAAACAGCTAGATTACAATAATTTTTTAGTTAAAGATGCCAATGGTCAGCTCACTTTAGATGGTGCAAAATTCACCGCAGCAATGCAAGATACCAGCCGCCAATTGATTGGTTTGCCACAACAAAACTGGCTAGCAGGTCAATTGCAAGCGTCAAAGTCCACTTGGCAAATTCTGGGTCAGCAAGTGGTGATGGGGCAGATGTTTATTCCTGCCCCCGTACTACTCAACTTTATGAATCCTGCTTTGGGCGTAGATGCCATCACTTATCTGACCCTGATGCAAAAAGCGCAGACCGCCCCCACGACCTTGACGCCGCAAGAGCAAAGTATGGTACAACAGTTGCAGCAAGCCCCATTCATCCCTTATAACCTAGATGCGTGGGATGGTTATGCGGTGGCACGCGAAATGGTTTATGGTATTGCCAAAGCCATGCAAAAAAACTTAGTGGTACTAGCAGGTGATACCCATAACGCTTGGGCGAATAATCTAGTCAATGTCAAAGGCGAACCCGTCGGGGTGGAGTTTGCGGTACAGTCAGTGACATCGCCAGGTTTTGAAGAATATTTAGCAACAGTTGACCCAAAACAGCTATCACTGGGGTTACCTATGCTGGTCAAAGGTGGTACGTTAAAATGGTGTGACACCTCTCAGCGCGGTTATATGATTGTGACAGCGACACCTGAGCAATGCACCAGCGAGTGGGTGTTTGTCAGTGATATCACCAAGCCCACCTATTCAAGCAGTGTTGGTAAAACCATGCGTGTCAAGGTGGGTGAGCCTTATTTGGTTTAGACAACTTTGACAAAACCCAATAAAAAAGCCGCTAACTTAGCGGCTTTTTTTGATAAATCATTACATATTTGGGTAGTTTGGACCACCACCGCCTTCTGGCGTGACCCAGGTGATATTTTGTGAGGGGTCTTTGATATCACAAGTTTTACAGTGCACACAGTTTTGTGAGTTGATTACAAATTTTGCGCCGCTGTCACTTTGCACCACTTCATATACCCCTGCTGGGCAGTAACGCTGGGCAGGCTCAGCAAAGATTTTGAGGTTACGCTTAATTGGCACCTCTGGATCGGTTAGTTTTAGGTGACAAGGTTGATCTTCAGCGTGGTTGGTATTGGAAATAAACACGGAAGATAATTTATCAAAGGTGAGCTTACCATCGGGCTTTGGATACTCAGGGATATAAGCGTGGTCTGCACGCTCAAGCACATCGTAGTCTGGCATTCTGTCACGAATAGTCAGTGGCATTTTACCCTTAAATATATTTTGCTCTAGGAAGTTGAATGCACCGCCCATCCAGATACCCATGCGGTGCATCGCATTTGCGAAGTTACGCGCTTGGTACATGTCGTTGTAGAGCCAGGAGGCTTTGAATTTTTGCTCATAGGTTGGCACTTCGTCATGTTGACGACCAGCAGCAATCGCTTCATACACGGCTTCAGCGGCTAACATACCTGATTTGATGGCGGTATGAGTACCTTTGATTTTTGCTGGGTTTAGGAAACCTGCATCGTCCCCCACTAACACACCACCGGCAAAATACAGTTTTGGTAATGAGTTTAAACCGCCTTTGGTCAAGGCACGCGCCCCATAAGATAAGCGTTTACCACCTTCTAAAATATTGCGAATGAGCGGATGGGTTTTTAGACGTTGTAACTCATCAAATGGCGATAGGTAAGGGTTGTGATAAGACAAGTCAATCACCATACCAAATGACACTTGGTTGTTTTCATCGAAGTATAACCACCAACCACCATTACTATGCGTCTCGCTAAGTGGCCAACCTGAACCGTGCAGCACCATACCTTCTTGATGTTTGGCAGGATCAATTTCCCAAAGCTCTTTTAAGCCAATACCGTAGTGCTGCGGGTCTTTGCCTTCTGATAGGTTAAAACGGCTGATTAAGCGTTTACCTAAGTGACCACGGCACCCTTCAGCAAAAATGGTGTATTTTGCCAGTAGCTCATACCCTGGCTCATAGCCTGATTTTGGTTGACCTTCGGCATTGACGCCCATGTCACCTGTCAATACGCCACGAACAGAACCATCTTCGTTGTAGAGAATTTCAGCGGCAGAAAAACCTGGGAACATCATCACTTCAAGCTCTTCGGCTTGGGTGGCTAACCAACGTACAAGGTTACCCAATGAGATAATATAGTTGCCATGGTTGTGCATCAAGTTTGGGACGATTTTTTCTGGCAATTCGCGGTATTTGGTCTCATTTTTGAGCATGTAGACGCGGTCACCTTTGGTTTGCACGCGAACGGGCGCACCTTTTTCTTTCCAATCAGGAATCAGTTCAGTCAGTGCGTTAGGCTCCATAACCGCACCTGATAAGATATGGGCACCAAATTCTGAGCCTTTTTCAACGATACAGACGCTAAAATCAGGATTGCCAGCAGCAATGGCAAGTTGACGTAGACGAATTGCCGCAGATAGACCTGAAGGTCCGCCACCCACGATAACTACGTCAAACTCCATTTGCTCGCGTTCGATGTCTTGCATACAAACTCCTTAGAAAAATAAAATTCAGTGATGACAACTTGCTTAACCTTGCGCGCATTGGGTTAAACAATGCGGTTCTTCAGCTTATATCTGACAATACATCAACATAAGTTGCATCACGATGATTTTTGCAAGGCTAGTGATTAGGAAAGTTAGCCTTTGATTATCAGTTCATCAAATAATTGCTGGCGCAGGCTGGCAATGTTGTCAATGGTTTTCTTGATTTTAACATATAATGAATCGTTATATGAATTCAGAAAAAATACTACTTAGTATAATAGATTAACCGTTTAACCACCTAATATTTTTGCAGGAGAAAATGACTGCCGGGCTTAATTTATCGCATCCAATTTGGCTTGTCTTATGCTATCTATCACCTTTATATACAATAAATCGACACAGGTACTAACAGCGACTATTTGAAACCCAGCGTTGAATTGACTACTATGTACCACAAAGTGATGTCAACACAGCGCATCATGGCATTCATAAACCCATACAATACGCTAAATCCTAATCTGAATAAAAAACTACCATAATACGAGCCAAAAAATGACTAATACTGATACTAATAATGTAGCGTCTAAACCCAGCTTTGATATTAATTTTGATACTAGCTTTGATATAGGCGAACTAAGCCAACAAATCGAGCAATCGGTCGCAGCCGCAAACCATCCGACACGCCCAATTCCACCGCTTGAAAAATGGCAACCCAAACTCAGCGGTACGATGGATGTGGTGGTCAAAGCCAATGGCGAGTGGTGGCATGAAGGCAGTCAAATCACCCGTCCACTACTCATTGATCTGTTTGCCAAAGTGTTATGGTCAGAGGTTGATGACAACCACCAGGTTCAGTATTTTTTAAAAACCCCTGTTGAAAAATGGCAAATCCAAGTAGAAGACGCGCCACTGCTAGTGAATCAAGTGGATGTCATTAACGAGCAATTTGGTGATACTAGCAAACCGGTGTTGCAGTTCACCACCACGCAAGGCGATGTGGTGATTGCTGACGAGCAGCATCCGATCCGTTTGGGTCTGCCATTTACCAATGCTACGAGTGATGAGTCATTAAAGCAGAAACAAGCCATCCAACCTTATTTATTGGTGCGCCAAAATGGTGACTCAGCGCTATACGGACTCATTCATCGCAATGTGTTTTACCATTTGATTGAACTTGGTGAGTTGGTAGAGGGTGAAGAGGGTACGTCATTGATTTTGCACAGTGGTGATAGCACTTTTACCTTGACGATGACCGCCTAAATAGCTGCTTTAGCCAAATTTTGATAGCTTGTGAACCAGCAAGGTGACGAATTTGCTGTCAAATTTGGCAACTGCATTTTTTTGTAGTGAGCGTCTAAAAATTGGTATAAGATAGTGGTCTATTTTATGGGTAGGCGGTTATTTTGCGGCTTTATCTAGCAAATACCCTGCGAGTTGGACTGATTAGGCTATGGTAGATTTGGCAAGCGCACCGATAGGCGTATTTGATTCTGGGTTGGGCGGATTGTCGGTATTGACCCATTTGCAGCGACGCTTGCCATTTGAACGTTATATCTATCTTGCCGATACCCTGCATGTACCCTATGGCTCACGCAGTGAAGCAGAGATTCGTGAACTTACCTTGCAGGCAGTGGCATGGCTACACTCGCAAGGCTGTAAACTTATTGTGATAGCTTGCAATAGTGCCTCTGCGCATGGATTACAGGCGGCAAGGCGGCAGTATCCTCAAGTGCCGATTGTCGGCTTAGTCCCTGCATTAAAACCTGCGGTGATGCAGTCGACGACCAAGCAAGTCGCGGTGTTAGCAACCCCAGCGACCTTGCACGGGTATTTACTTAATGAAGTCATTGAACAAGTCGCCAAACCGCAGCAAGTGACTGTCCACAAATATAGCTTTAACAGCCTAGTGCCTTGGGTGGAATTGGGTATGCCAAGCCATCACCCAGCCGTGACTGATTTAGATCACTTGCTAAATGAGTTACAGGATAAAAAGGTAGACCAATTGGTACTGGGCTGTACCCATTTTCCTTTTTTTAAAGCCTATTTGGCACAGCGTATCGACGAGCTGGTGACCCACCAATCTATGGGGCAAGTGGCATTGATTGATTCAGGGGATGCCATTGCCAAACGCGTTTATGATTTGCTTGAGCAAGCCAATCAGCTTGCCTCTCATAAAGAGCGACCACGGTTACAGTTTTATGCCACCGCCAACTTACTCACTACTGAGCAGGCGGCAACGCGCTTGTTGCAGCGGTTTTTGCCAAAGTTGAGGATTGATTTTTTTACCTTGTGTGTGACTCAACATCGCGCAGTGAATTGAGCTTGTTGGTTCGTCAGCATGGCTTTTTACCCTTTTAGCTTTTAACGATTTAACTTTTAACGATTCAGCTTTTAACCCTTTACTTTTTTAATTAATTGCGTTCATTAGAGCGTTATGGAGAAGATAGCATGTCTCAAAAGAAACGTTATCATATTCATATCTCTTTGGTGAGAAATGAAAATGTCAACTTAGAGAACGCGCTAGAGTATGCGCTATCGACAGATTATTTTTTGACCTGGGATTTGCTTGCGACCCATACCAATTTTGTTGAATACAGTCGCCAACAAATTGACCAATGCGACTATATGATTTTTATTTTGGGCAATGATTACGGTCATTTAAGCCTATCCGGTGTCAGTTATCTACACTTATCTTATATCTACGCGTCTTCAAAACGTGTGCCGATGATTGCGTTGGTCAATACCCAACCAAGCCAACATGAGCTATTACGTCAACGGTTGGATCTGTTTAATTTGGTGATTAAAGAGCAAGGTTCGCGGGCAATTTACTTCGATCAGACCCATGATGGCGTGCCAGACTGTGTGCGAATGCTTGAGGAAATCAAAGACGAGTTTCCGCGGTCAGGTTGGGTCAAAGATACCCTTCCGTTGAGGACGCTACCGACAGGCGCTAATGGCGATTTGAAGTCGGTTTTTGTCTCGGATAGATTTCATATCCGTAATAGTGTGCAACCCGCCTTGACGGCCAGTAGTCTAGAGCGCGATCAAAAGCCACCTGAACTTGAAGTCAGACCGACCCAAGTCACGCCAAAAGCGCTCAATGAAGCGTTATTGGTCAATTACACCGCACACGCGTTTGAAGGCGGCAACTTGCGAGAAATCAGCGCAGCTTATACCTTTAGCTGGGGCAATATTGTGCAAATGCTACAAGCGTTACCGCAGCCGTTTACCAGTAATATGATGTTGACCCAAATTAATGATGCCCTCAAAGATGCTGCGATGGCAGAGGCGCTAAAAATCTCACCCAAAATCCATGCCGTCTCTCGCTGTCAAATCAGCAATATCGATTATCAATGGATCAAAAGCCAACTGGTGAAAAAACAATGGTTGGTCTCGGTCAAAGAAGAGCGAAGTATCCGCGAGCTGTGGCAGATTAACATTATTGTACAAGCTTAAACTGTCGTTTCTAACACGCATTTTTAGTGTTTTATCTCAGTATTTTACCCAAATTTTATACCAGCTTTCACCAAGCCATGATTTACTCATGTCATGATAATGTTATACAGACCTGCTATCTAGCGTCACATTTGTTTATGTTATGATAATCTCACAACATACATAACGATAACATTGAGAATAAAAAGAGGAGAAAATTATGAGCAATCATGTGACCCAACAAGCAGACGATCTTGAAAACAACATCAACCAACTTGAAGATACCATGCACGAAGCCCAGCAGTTTCGCACCCTTGAAGAGCAAGTCGAAGACATGAAACGCCGTGGCATCAACCCACGCGATAACTTCAAAAAATGGGATGAAGACGAAGAAGATAATTGGGGCAGCAATTCAAAAGGCGAAGTCAAACCGATCCAAATGGATGATGGTGAAGAGCCCACCCCGCCACCTATTGTATAAGGTTGTACAATGCGCGGATATTAACAAGACCGTATCAATATCAACAAAAACCCTTAATGTCAGCATTAAGGGTTTTTTATTGGGGGATGAAAAATTGATAAACACCTTAAATGATTAAGTCTTAAATAGCTCAGGTTTAAATCATTCAAGGTTTAAATGACTAACGCTTAAATACTAAGGTTTCAATGACTAGGGCGTTGTCACCCCACCTTGCCCATTATCGATACGATAGTAGCTCGTGCGACCAGTGGCATCGCGTATCACTTTAGTCGGATTGGCAGTAACCGTTGAATTCGGTACAGACTGGTATCGAACGGGCGTTTGGGTCGGGTATTGGGTTGAATACTGAGCGTTGCCTGTTGGCTGAGTCATTAGCATACGGTAGAGTTTCATACCCGCACGACCATCAGGGTTGACACCTTGCTGCCGTTGAAAGTCTTGAATGGCATAGCGCGTTTTATCGCCAATCATGCCATCAGCTTGACCAATATCATACCCACGATTAAGTAGTGCTTGCTGAATTTCACGGGCTTGACGGCGACTAATACCGGCATCATCCGTTGGCCAAGGTGTGACAAAGCCGACATTGCTAGTACGGTTTTGGCTAATCATATCGGATAAATGCGCAATCGCTAGCGCGTAGTTCTCTGACGCATTGTAACTATAAAACGCATCGAAATTTTTACCCACTAAAAACGCAGGGCCTTTACTACCTGCAGGTAATAGCAAACCTGCACTATCAAGGCTAGAGGGTAGCGGCTGACCATTGGCAAGAGTCAGACCTTGACTGCGCCAGTAGCTCATCGGTTTTTTGGCTTTGCGGTTGCTATCTGCCCAAAACCCTGCAGGCAACTTGACCTCAAACCCCCAAGGTTCGCCCGTGCGATAACCTGCTTTATCCAAGAAATTGGCCGTTGACGCGAGCGCATCAGCTTGGCTGTTGACCAAATCTTTACGTCCATCACCATCAAAATCTTGCGCCAAGCGTAAGAAGGTACTTGGCATAAACTGGGTTTGCCCAAACGCGCCTGCCCATGAGCCAGTCATATCATCACGGCGGATATCACCATTTTGCAAGATACGCAGCGCATTGGCGTATTCCGTGCGAAAGTACGACTGACGACGGTCAAAGCAAGACAAGGTCGCTAACGACTGGATTAAGTCTTTTTTACCCAGCTGCTTACCAAAGTTCGACTCTACCCCCCAGACGCCAAGTACATCCGTCCCTTTCACGCCATAGCGCTGCTCGATGCGGCTTAGCGTGCTTTGCAGTTGGTTTTTGGCATTGATACCGTCTTGCACACGCTCTTCATCGACCAGACCTGAGAGATAGTCCCACACTTCTTTTTGAAACTCAGGTTGATAGTTGAGTGAGACAATTACACTAGGATCAGGCTCAGTTGGGCGATATTGTTCTAAAGTGCTGGCTACACCGCGAAAGGTGCTGCTATTTTTGAGATTGGATAAACACTGTTGAAACTGGGCATTGCTAAGATTAGGCGGTGTCGGTGCGGCATTGGCTTGGCTAATCATCGCCACGCCTGCCAGCGCCATAAAAATCGGAAGTAAACGCATAACAAACCTTGAATAGTGACAGAGAAAAACATCAACAAACGGGGTGAATTTTGACTCATTCAAGGGTATAAAAAAAGCTTGCTTAGTAAAAGGAGTAAATGCATTTAATTACATTTTTTCACATTAGGTGATAAAGCGTTAATTTTTGCACGGTTGTGGTAAGTTTAATTGTTGAACTCAAAAAAATTGGGCATTAACGCGGTAAAGCCCAATTTTGAAAGGATTAATAAGTATCAATAAGGTATTAACAAAGTATCAATAAAATCACAATACGTGTTATTGTTCAATCATAAAACCGCTAAAATATTGTTTGAGCTTAGCAAGCTTGGGTGGAATCACAAAGTTGCAATAGCTTTGGGTCGGGTTGTTGGCGTAATAATCTTGGTGGTAGTCTTCGGCAACGAAAAACTGCGCAGCAGGATGCACTTCGGTCACCACCTTGATGCCTTGCTCATCACGAAGCTCACCAATCACACGGTCAATGGTCGGTTTTTGCTGCGCTTCATCGGTGTAAAACACCACAGAGGCATATTGTCTGCCGACATCATTACCTTGACGGTCTTGTGTCGTTGGATCATGGGTGGCAAAGAAAATATCCAATACCGTCTCAAGCGGAATAATGGTCTCATCAAAATCGACTTTAATCACTTCGATATGACCGGTATCGCCGCCACAGACGGCTTTGTAGTTGGCGCTTACTTCATCACCGCCCATATACCCTGATGTGACATCGGTCACACCTTTGACATGGCTAAATACTGATTCGGTACACCAAAAACAGCCACCGCCTAAAATAATCGTTTGCATAATAGTACCTTTTTATGGTTATCTCATTGGTTTGATATAAGGGTTAAAATAAATTATTAAAAGTAAAACGGGTGAAAATGTTAGAATAGCAAAGTTTACTCGCCATTCAAGTTAGGCAATGTAAACCAAGTTTCCGCTATCTAAAAACCTGACAGTTTAAGCGTTCCTTAAGCGTTTCCTCATTGAAGCGAGCATAAAACTGTCAGCGATACTAAGTCAGCGATACTGAGTCTTAGTAACGCTCAATCAGCCATAGTGAGTCAGCCGCATGCGTCAGCCCCAAGCCAAACCACCCCACGATACCTTATTTACCACGCCGCTAGATGCCAATGCGCGGTTTAGCTTTGATGAGCAAGTGGTGGCTTGTTTTCCCGATATGATTCGCCGTAGTGTGCCTGGGTATGGGCAGATGCTCGCCATGTTGCCGATTTTTGCCAAACGCCATTGCCAGTTTCGCCAAACCAATAGCGACGGCAATAAAGTCAGCCGCGTCTATGATTTGGGCTGTTCACTCGGGGCGGTGAGTTTTGCGCTCGCAGGCGAGTTTGCGCCGCAAGATCTACAAATCAAAGCCATTGATATCTCAGAGCCGATGATTGCCAAAGCGCAAAGTGTACTGATGCAGCATTATCCTGAGCATGATATCGAGCTGATTTGCGCTGATGTGTGTGAGGTGGTGTTTGAGCGGTGCGATATGATTGTGCTCAATTTAACCTTGCAGTTTTTATCCCCTGACAAGCGCGAGCAGTTACTCAAACGCTGTTATGATGCGTTGGTTGAAGGCGGTATTTTGATTTTGACCGAAAAAACCCATTTGCTCGATGAAGCGGACGATGCCTGGCGCGTTGAGCGGTATTATGATTTTAAACGCGCCAATGGCTATAGTGAGATGGAAATCAGTGGTAAACGCAATGCACTGGAGAATGTACTTATCACCGATACCCTCGATTTTCATCATCAGCGTTTAGCAACGGTGGGGTTTGACCGCCATTTGACGTGGTTTCAGTTTTTAAACTTTGCGTCGATTATTGCGTTTAAGTGATGATTGCCGTTAAACAATGAAAATCTGTCAATCCTAAAAGAGTCAACCATGAACCATACCATCAAAACTGCCGAAACCGACGTCTATCTTACCTTGCTGCAATTGGCGGAAAAATACCCAGTTGCCAATGCATGGCTTGCCCGGCTGCCCAATTGGCTGGCTACCATCAAAGACAAATCACGCTACGCCCATGCGCCCTTTTATCAATCGCTCATTGAGCGCTTGCCCGTGGTTGACAACGCGCAAGTAGACTTAAATCAACCCTGTATCACCGCAGCATTTGATTGGCAAGACAATGAATACAAGCAAGCCCATGCGCTACTCAAACGTTTGATGCCGTGGCGCAAAGGCGGTTTTTTACTGGGTCGAGATGACCTGCAAATCCATATTGATACCGAATGGCGCAGTGATTGGAAATGGGATAGGGTATTGCCGCATATCAGCCCACTTCACGGCAAACGCGTGCTAGACGTGGGTGGCGGTTCTGGCTATCACGGCTGGCGTATGGCGGGCGCAGGGGCAAGCACGGTGATTGTGATTGACCCATCGTGTCTGTTTTATCACCAGTTTATGGCGATTCGGCATTTCGTCAGAGACGCTGACCGTAACGATTTTGGACGCAACACGGTGCATTATGTGCCCGTGCCGCTTGAAGCCTTGCCCAACCCTAGCTTGACTAGCGGGCAAGCAGGTCTGTTTCATACCGTGTTTAGTATGGGCGTGCTGTATCACCGCGCGTCACCGTTTGAGCATCTTGAGCAACTATACAATCAGCTAGCAAAAGGCGGAGAATTGGTACTAGAAACCTTGGTGATTGAAGGGGATGCGACATCCGTGCTGGTACCAAGCGAGCGTTATGCACAGATGAATAACGTCTATTTTATCCCATCGGTTGCGGCACTGTCGCTGTGGCTGTACAAAGTAGGCTTTGTGGCGGTGCGCTGTGTCGATGTGGATGTGACATCGACGGATGAACAACGCAAAACCGACTGGATGGATTATCAATCTTTAAGCGATTTTCTTGACCCCAATGATAGCAGCAAAACCATCGAGGGCTATCAACGCCCGACCCGTGCGGTGATGATAGCCAAACGACCGTAACGGTACATGAACAAGTAACAAGCCTAGAGTAGTTTGAGGTAATGGCGTTTTAGGCTAGTGAGGTTTAGCGTAGGGGAGTTTAAAGCGTCCTACTAAAATACCACTCCAAGACCATTTTGATGAGAAAGCCAAAAAAACCGCCGCCCAGTGCCAAAAAAATCCAAAATGTGCCTTGTTTGCCTGCATTGTTTTTCTTGGAAATATCGTACATGATAAAAAATAGAAACGCGATAAAGATAGGTAGCAGCACATACATGCCAAGTTTGGTGATTAACTCACTAGAGACTAAAACAAACATGTTATTATCCTATGATTGTCATCAGACATTACAAAATTTTAGCGCATATTATACGCCAAAAAACCGCGTTTCCTTGTAATGGCATGTATCTTTTGACAGGATTATAATGAAAAAACCATCAAAAATTGGTATATTGAACGCCAAAATCAATCTCCCTCGATTGTGAGCGAGTGATAGCCTCAA
The DNA here is from genome assembly GCA_902506225.1 of Enhydrobacter sp. 8BJ. Lineage (GTDB taxonomy): Bacteria > Pseudomonadota > Gammaproteobacteria > Pseudomonadales > Moraxellaceae > Faucicola. The sequence continues at coordinate 226,859 of LR733345.1, forward strand.
ATCGGTGGTGATTCATTGATTTATCGTGCTTTTTTAGCTATCAATCCTGCAACAAAACCTGTAAGCCAACAAAGAGAATTTCCATGTCAGAACAACAACCCGTCATTTCGCAAGCCTTAGCATTAGTGGTGGAATCACTAAAACAACAGCAAATTTTGCCAATCGATTGGGTTGATAACAGCACCATCAGCCGCACCAAAGACCAAGCGCACGGCGATTTTGCCAGTAACCTTGCTATGATAGCAGCCAAGACTGCCAAGAAAAACCCGCGTGAACTGGCGCAAACCATCGTGGCGATGCTGCCTGCCTCGGACATGATTAGCAAAGTCGAGATCGCAGGACCGGGGTTTATTAACTTTTTCTTAGATGATAACGCGCGTTTTGCTATCTTAGACACCATCATGCAGCAAAAAGGCGACTTTGGTACATCCGAAGAATTTGCCGGTCAAAAAATCCAAGTTGAGTTTGTCTCTGCCAACCCAACCTCAAGCCTGCACGTGGGTCACGGTCGCGGCGCTGCGTTTGGCATGAGCGTGGCCAATTTGCTAGAGGCGGTTGGCTACCAAGTCGGGCGCGAGTATTACGTCAATGATGCAGGTCGTCAGATGGATATTTTGGCAACCAGTACCTATTTGCGCTACCTTGAGCTGTGCGGTGAGCCAATTGTATTTCCCACCAATGCCTACCAAGGCGATTATGTCAAAGATATTGCCAAACCCATCAAAAAACAGCATGGCGATAGCCTAAAAACCGCCTGGGAACATATGCTACTCAATGTACCTGCCGATGCCAAGTACCAAATCGATGCCAACGGCGAAAAAGTATGTGTCTCAGGTGATAAAGAAGCCCATATTGACGGGCTGATTGCCAATGCCAAAGCCAATTTGGGCGATAATTACCAGATTTTTCATGAAGCCGCACTAAGTACCATCTTGGCAGATATCCAAGATGATTTAGCGGATTTTAATGTCCATTTTGACCAATGGTTTAGCGAAAAATCCATCCAAGATGCCATTGTGCCTGCTTTGGAGTTATTAGAGCAGCGGGGTTTTCTGTACCAAAAAGACGGCAACTTGTGGTTTAAATCCACCGAATTTGGCGATGAAAAAGACCGTGTCGTCCGCCGTGCCAATGGTCAATTTACTTATTTTGCCTCGGATATCGCCTACCACAAAGACAAGCTTGACCGCGGCTATGATAAGATTATTGATGTGTGGGGCTCAGACCACCACGGTTACATCAAACGCGTGAAAGCGGCATTGACGGCGATGGGCTACGATGCCCAGCGTATGGATGTGATTTTGGTGCAGTTTGTCACCCTATGGCGCGGTACAGAGCAAATCCAGATGTCATCACGCTCAGGTCAGTTTGTGACCTTACGTGAACTGCGTCAAGAAGTCGGCAATGATGCCGCGCGCTTTTATTATGTTGCGCGTAAACCAGAACAGCACATTGACTTTGACTTAGAACTTGCCAAATCCCATACCAAAGATAATGCAGTGTATTATATTCAATATGCGCATGCGCGTATTTGCCGTGTGCTTGAGCGTACTGAAGAGCGCGGTATTAAGGTCGATGACAAAGCCGGCAAAGCACACCAGCATCTGTTGACCCAACCTGCTGAAACGGATTTATTGAGCTTACTGGCTTCTTACCCTGAGGTGCTACGCCGTGCTGCCGTTAATTATGAGCCGCATTTATTGACCAATTACCTCAAAGATTTGGCAAGCTTGTTCCACGGTTGGTACAACGACAACCGTATCTTACCTAAAGATGGCGAAACCCCAACCCAAGACGAGCTTGACTTGATGCAAGCGCGTCTGCGGTTATCAAAGTCGGTACGCCAAGTGATTCAAAATGGCTTAATTTTGTTGGGATTAACGGCACCAACCAGTATGTGATATGATTAGGATACGCTAAAAACGCTGTAATATTACCGTATCCCATGTCGTAGGAGATGATGATGGCAAGACCCAAAGGAGCGACCCCGCGTAAAGCGCCAAGCACGATGTCGTTTTTTGCTGCCATGTTGGTGGGCATGATATTGACCGTGGGGATTGGTCTGTTTGTTTATTTGTGGAATCCATTTAACCAAGGCAAAACCACAACCGCTGAAGAAGCGCCGATGGTGCAGCCAAAGGTGCAAGACAAACCCAAAACCAATAACTACGAGTTCTATGACTTGCTCAAAGAACAGCAGGTCAGTGCCGTCCCCGACGAGGCGGCTGCCAGTCAGCCAGTCTCGGCGCAGCCTGATGTGGTGTTGACCCAAGCTGACAGCGCCAGTGCGCCCAAATCAGCGAATGTCAGCGTGGTTGATAATCCGTTGTTGTCTGATGATAATGGTACCAAACCACGCGCTTCAGCCAATAATAGCACGGTAGACACTAGCACCGCTGCCGATGATAAAAGCAGTGTCGATGCCATTGTGATTGGCAATGAAGAGCCTACACGGACTTATATCTTGCAAATCAATAGTTTTGACAATGCCGATGATGCTGATAAACGCCGTGCTGAAGTGCTAATGGCGGGGGTGGATGCCCAAATCGTCAAAAAACGCTTAAGCAATGACCAAACTGTCTATCAAGTCATCTCTCGCGCCATGAGTAGCCCAGAGATGGCGGCACAAGCCCAACGCCAACTACAAAATAGCCGCATTGATTCACTGATTGTCGAGCAGCGTCGCTAGGCTGATTTGCATGCAAAAAAACCGTGTTGTGATAACACGGTTTTTTATTTTTTGGTGGCATTAAGCTTTTTTACGGCTAAATTTGCGTTGCTTTTTATTTTGCAGTTCAGTCAAGGTGCGTTTGATTTCCTCATCAGTCAGTTGTGAGATTTGCTGTAAGATATGCATCACGTCCATATTGAGGATAAATCGCGCGCTTTTTGCCATGGTATGAATGCGCGCATCAAACTCAATCAGCCCACTAGCCGACACCGTAATATACCCTAAACGCTCTAGCGCATCCATAAAGCTAGTAAACAAGGCACGGTCAAAGAAATCTGGCATGTCATCTTCGTATAGCACGGATAGACGCTGACCGAGCAAATGACCCAAATCAATCACTTGATCTTTGGTGAGTTTGCCTGAGCCTTGCTGACTCAGCAGCGCAAGTACCATAAAGTAGCGCTCTAGACTTTGCTCAACTGAGTTGGCAAGCACTGTCAACTGCTGATAGCTACGGGTATTCGGCTCTGGCGTGGTCAGGATGCGATGACCATCCGCATTCACCCCTTTGTCCACGATGATGTTTTCTTCGACCAAAGTATCGATATGTTCACGCAAAGTGTCATTTAGGGTGCGCAGTGGGTATTTCAAAAACAACTCTGCTTGCAAGAAGGGGTACATGATACCTACCACCCGCTCAATGGTGTTTAGGCTCATGGTGCCATTACGCTGTATCAATGAGGCACACAGTGACGCGATGATATAAATATGCAAAATATTGTTGCGAAAATAGCTCAATAGCGGCGCTTGACCATCCGCAATACGAATCAAGTCACCGAGCACATGTGGGGTGCGCTCGATGAGTTTAAGCTTGACACCATAGTTAATAATGGCTTCTGGGCTTTGCTGGGTGATTGACACATCATCATCATACGGGATTTTTTCTGCGATACGTTGATACAGCGCCAACTGTCCACGACAGCTTTGCTCATCGAGTGCGCCATGGGGCGTATCGAGCAATACCAAAGCTAGCAAAGTGACTGGGTTGAGCACCGCAGAGCGGTTGATACGCTGCATGATTTTGATGCCCAAATTGTCAATCATGTGGGTGACATTGGCAGGCATATCACTATCGGTACGGTCTTTGGGTAGGGTATTTGGGGCAACCTCAAATTTTTTCATAAAATCAGCTAGATACAGCGGCTGACCAAAACTGACGTGCACATGACCGAAGATACGCTCGATTTTTCGGCTGGCTTTTAACAGACCCAATAACGACTCAGATTCTTTGGGCTTACCTTTAAGCTCGCCGACATAAGTGCCGCCTTCCATAATACGTTCATAACCGATGTAGGTCGGGATAAAGACAATCGGTTTGCCTGCTTGGCGTAGATGGCTTTGTACCGTCATCGCTAGCATGCCTTTTTTGGGCGGTAACAAGCGACCTGAGCGCGAGCGACCGCCTTCAATGAAGTACTCAATCGGCGTGTTGCGCATCAGCATACTATGTACGTATTCACGAAACACCGCCGAGTACAGCGGATTGCCTTTAAAACTGCGACGCATAAAGAAAGCACCGCCATTGCGTAATATTTGACCTAGCACGGGGATGTTTAGGTTCTCGCCTGCGGCAACGTAGGGCACCCGTAACCCACGTTTATAAATCACGTATGACAGCAACAGATAGTCCATGTGACTGCGGTGGCAAGGCACGTAGATGATTTCATGGTCGGATGCCAGTTCGCGTACCCGCTCAAAGTGCGCCACTTCAACCCCGTCATACAACTGTGTCCAAAGCCAGGTCAAAAAGCGGTCAAAAAAGCGCACGGTTGCAGACGAGTAATCACTGGCAATCTCGTTCAAATACCCACGCGCCAATTTTCGGCTTTTGGCGAGTTCACGCGAGTTTTCTTTGCTATCGACATTCACGGCATGCTGAATGGCAGGGGTATACAAAATTTTATCGACCACATTGCGACGGTCTGATAAGTCAGGACCTAAGATGGCTTCTTGTTGTTTATCCAGATAACCTTCTAAACGCTGCTGTACCCGTGCAGTGATGGTGTGTAAATGATGGCGGTCTTCACTAGCAGCATCAGTGGGTGCCACGCTATCGGCTTGCAGCGCAGGGTTTTTGCTAATCTCATCTTCGATAATGCCACGCAGGTCTTTGGGTGAGTGAAACTGCACATAGGTATCCCGCCCTTTGACCCCGATATTAAATAGCTGTTTACTGATAGTGGGTACTTGCCATTCATCAGCGGTGAGGAGGTTAAACAGCGAATCTTCTTTTTCTGGCGCGCGCCCCCACAAGATGGTGACAGGGATAAAATCAATGTGTAGCGTTGGGTATCGCTCCACGGCTTCAATCAAACGTAATAGGCGAGGTGAGAATACGGCGCTGTCATGAGACAGTTTTTCTGTTTTATGGTGATGCAAAAAAATCATTGCGGTATTTTCATCAATACCATGCGCCCGATCGATGACATTGGCTAAGGCAGGGGGTAGGTCGTATTGTTTGGTTTCTAGGTCAATTAAAATACTGTTGCTACGAGAATATTCTTTGAGCACATAAAAGGTGAGTCGCTGGCTTGAGGTATCGCTATCGATATCCATATTGGTATTAGCGCTTGCTAAGTTATCTTTAGCTAGCGGTAGCTTATCATCACCACCATGGGTGCTAGCTTGGCTAATATTGGGGATGTCGCCGATAAGTTTGGATTTGACGGCGAGCCCCAATAATTTGCCAGAGATTTGTCGGTATAGATTTTTTAATAGCGGGGTCGCAGCAGGATGGGTACCTTTGTTGTTCGCTTCGGTAATGCCTGAATTTTTCCCTACGTGATTCATAGTATGCCTAGTGATTGCGTGAGTTTTTTCGTAAGTTTTTTAAAGATAAATACAAGGTTTAAAATATGCCTTATCATGCCATAGATTGATGAATTTCTAAACCTTATCACTCAAAAATTCTTGTATAATGAGTGACTTTAATCCATTTTATCTACCCAAAATAACGTTAATCATAAGAGCGTCTATGGCAAGCCAGCAAGATATAAACCATACCCATACGATTGATATCACTCACCAACCACAGGTGCCCGTAACAGCCGTAACGCAGCAGTTTGAGCAGCAAGCGATTTGGCAGCAATTAGTCACGCAGTTATTAGAAACCTTAACCCTTGTACCGTATCAAGACAGTGTATTTATCGGGCAAAGCCACGACTATGTCGGTGCGCGTATTTTTGGTGGGCAAGTACTGGGACAAGCATTGATGGCCGCCAGCCATACCGTGGAGCATTCAAAACCTTGTCACTCATTTCATGGCTATTTTTTGCGCGGTGGCGATATCAATAAGCCTGTATATTACCAAGTGGAGAAATTGCGCGACGGTCGTAGCCTTGCTTCACGTCAAGTGACAGCACGCCAATATGATGATGATAACCAACCGAGCATTATTTTTACCATGATGGCGTCTTTTTCACCGTTTGAAGAAGGGCTTGAGTATCAACAAGCGATGCCAACGTATCCTACGCCAGATGTGTTGCTGACCGAGCAGCAGCTCAAAGACCAAGTGGTAGGCAAAATCCCTGATGCCCTAAAAGCGCGCTTTATGCGCCAGCGTCATATCGAAATCAAACCGATACAGCCGCGTGACCCGATTCATCCAAAAATCATGGAACCAAGCCAAGCCAACTGGCTGCGTATTCCGCAGCTGGGTAAACAGTCAATTCAAGTGCAACAAGCATTGTTGGCATTTTCTTCTGATTTTTATTTGATTGGTACAGGGCTGATGCCACACGGGATTAGCTTTATGACTAAAGGATTGCAAGCGGCAAGTATCGACCATAGTATGCATTTTCACCGCCCATTTGATATGAATGATTGGTTACTCTATAACATGTGGTGCGATACCACATCACAGTCAAAAAGCCTAAACCATGGTCAATTTTGGCAAGATGGCAAATTGGTCGCCACAACCCAGCAGCAAGGGTTAATGCGACTGCGCTAGTGATTCAATAATTTTTACCTTGTTTTAAGTAGTAGCCGTATGAGAGAGAGAAATATGTCCAACCCCCCAATGAGTGATGCCACTCGCCATGACATCGCCCAACAAGACAATCACCCATTAAAAGGCTTTGCTGTTATCTATGAGCAAAAAGTGGAATGGGGTGATATGGATGCGTTCAATCACGTCAATAACGTGGTGTATTACAACTATGCCCAGCGCGCGCGTATCCACTACCTTGAACAAGTCGATATGTTTAACTTACAAACCCATACCGTGCTCGCTTCGTCATCTTGCCAGTATTTAAACTCTGTCACTTTCCCCGATGTGCTTTGGATTGGTATTCGTGCCAAAAAAATAGGCAATACCAGTCTGACCCATGACTATGTTTACTTTAGCACGGCCCAGCAAAAAGTCGTCGCTACCGCCTCCTCAGTCATTGTATTTTTTGACCAATCCGGTAAAAACAAGCAACCGATTTCTGATGGTCAACGCCAACAATTTGCCGAGTTAGAAAGTCATACGGTTTAACTGTTACTAAAATTGTTAAAAAAGCCACAAGCTGCAATGCTCGTGGCTTTTTTTGTCTAGTGAATTGCTATTTGTGGTCTGGGTTGGCAACGGTTTCGACCAAGTTTAGGTCAAATCCTGATAACGCGTTGAATTTGAGCGGTGATGACAGCAAACGCATATCACGCACGCCCAGATAACGTAAAATCTGTGAACCAACCCCAATGCTGCGGTAGGGTTGGTGTTTAAGCGGTGAGTTGGGTTTGTCAGCCACAAAGTTATCGAGCGCTTCACCCATATCAATCGCTTGCTGATGCCCAATCCAGACAAACACGCCACGCTCGGATTGGCTAATTTCTTTGAGTGAGGCATGGATATCCCAGTTACTCTTACCGCTGTTGGGTAGCTGCACGGTGAATAAATCGCGCAATGGCTGGAAGCTATGCACCCGCACAGTGCTCACGCCTTCTTGTGGGTTGCCCTTGACCAGTGCCAAATGGGTATCCTCTGAATTTTTTTCTTTAAAACGATAAGCAGTAAACTCACCAAACTCAGTTTGCATAGGATAATTGGCAATGGCTTCTACCGTTTGCTCATTGGCAATACGGTAATTAATCAAATCGGCGATGGTACCGATTTTTAAGCCATGTTCTTTGGCAAAAATCTCTAGGTCATCACGGCGCGCCATTTCGCCATCTTCTTTGATAATTTCACAAATCACTGCCGCAGGTTCAAGTCCTGCCAAGCGTGTTAGGTCACAGCCGGCTTCGGTATGACCGGCACGGTGTAGCACACCGCCATTTTGTGCCACAATTGGGAATACATGCCCCGGTTGTACGATGTCTTCGGGTTTGGCAGTCGATGACACCGCTGTTTGGATGGTTCTGGCGCGATCTGCTGCTGAGATACCTGTGGTGACCCCTTCTGCCGCTTCAATCGATACCGTGAAGTTGGTGCTAAATTTAGCGCCATTTTTATCCGACATAAGCGGTAAATTGAGCTGTTCACTGCGGTCAGCAGTGATGGTCAAACACACCAAGCCACGCGCATGGGTAATCATAAAATTAATATCTTCTGGGCGCACATGGGTGGCTGCCATCACCAAGTCGCCTTCGTTTTCACGGTCTTCATCATCCATCAAAACGACCATTTTGCCTGCACGGATGTCATCGATAATTTCTGCCGTTGTATTAAATGCCATAAAAGTGCCTTTGTTAGCGATTTATTAAAATAACATTGATTAAAAAACTGATTGAAAAATAGGGACAGAAAATAAGCGCTATCAGCTAGTATTGTTCAAACTATTGTCTAAGTTAACCTTAACAATCACCTTATCAGACTGGGTGAAGCTAGTATGGGCGCCCATTTCATATTTGCGCGCTATTATAGCATTAACTCAGTGAGTCTAAGCAGCGAAATATTGATAGCCATACGCGCTGGTAGCGCACGCAGACATAAGGTTAGGCTAGATGAGTTGAAAAATTTAACAAAAAGAGATGATTTTGTATAATTTTTGAGCAAAAATTAAAAAAAACTGGTATATTATTACTGAATGATTAATAAAAATTACATTCTTAATACGTTTGAAGAAAACGCTATTAAAAAGTCATAGACGTCTAACCGATTTATTTATCTAAGGATCCTGTGATGTCAGTCTTTTATCTTATCTACACGAGCAAAATTACCTTACAAGCAAGTTTGCATACGATGACGTTGCCTGATATCTATCGTCAGTCAGTCGCGCGCAACACTCAGGCAAATGTCAATAGCGTACTATTTCTCAAGCAAGGCAACTTTCTACACTATATGGAAGGTAGTGAGCGCACTATCACCCAACTATTTGACAAAATCAAAGCCGATAAAAGACACAAAAATATTCACGTCATTGCGCAGGGACAGGCGCCCAATGCGCTGTTTGGGCATTGGAAAATGCACTGCATCAATTTAGATAGCGTCAGTGATATGGATGATGTCGATGATATCAGCCCCCTGCTCGATTATTTTGAAACTGCGCAATTTGATAGCGCCAGTGTCCCAAGGTTGCTTGCGGATGTAGAAAACTATTATCGTTCGGGCAAATGGCAAAGGCATCAACATACCAACTTTGATAAGGGCAGTTATAGCCATGCCATGCTGCGCCGATTGGGCTTTAAGCATCGCTATTTTTTGTGGATTCAGCTTGGGTTTTTGTTGGTGTTTTTATTGCTGGTGATATACTGGTTATTTCAGAATAGGGTTCATTGGGCTGCGCTAAATCATCCATTGTCTGCTTTGACGGGTTTTTTAGCCGCCGCGCTTTAATCAGCGCTCTTTAACCACCGATTTTCAAAGACTGCCCTTTAGCCACTGCTTTTTAACTACTGCCCTTTAACCACTGTATAAAGGCATAGGTTTGCTGTTCTTTGGCATTATCAGCAAAGTCAAACAACCGCGTGCCCATCAAATTATCAGGTAAATACTGCTGTGGGTGGTAATGGTTGGGGTAGTCATGCGGATAGATATAATTGGCGCCATAACCTTCGGCGCACATCAGCTTGGTGACGCCATTACGCAAATGTAGCGGTACAGGTGATTGGTCATTTTCAGCCAGTCGCATCGCTTTATTGATCGCCTGATAACTAGAATTGGACTTTGGCGATGTCGCCAAATACACCACCACTTGCCCCAAAATAATCCGCGCTTCAGGCATACCGATGCTCTGCACACTTCGCAGGGCGGTATCGGCAAGTAGTAACGCATTGGGATTGGCAAGTCCGATATCTTCACTTGCCAAAATCACCAACCGCCGTGCAATAAAGGCAGGGTCTTCGCCCGCTGTCAGCATCCGCGCCATCCAATACAGTGCCGCATCAGGGTCGCTACCGCGGACTGACTTAATCATCGCTGACACTAGGTCATAATGGCCATCACCCGATTTGTCGTAGCGTACCAGGCTTGCACCTGCCACCGCGATGACATTGTCATTAGTCACTACAATCGGTGATTGGCTGCCTTGCTTAAAATTGGGGCTTGATTGAATGGCGAGTTCAAGTAAATTCAACGCCTTACGCGCATCGCCTTGCGATAGCGCAAAAATCGCTTGGCTTGATTGTATTTCAATCTTAAATTGTTTAAAAACTGCATCATCGTCAATGGCGCGTTGTAGTACTTGGCTGATTTCATCTTCGCTCAAGGGGTTGAGCCGATACACTTGACAACGGGACAATAGCGCATTGTTGACACTAAACGAGGGGTTTTCGGTGGTCGCACCAATTAAAGTAATATCCCCTGACTCAACCGCGCCGAGGAGTGCATCTTGTTGGGCTTTGTTGAACCGATGAATCTCATCGACAAATACCACCGGTGGCTCGCCAAACAGGCCGTCATCTTTTGCCAGTACTTCACGCAGCTCTTTAACCCCTGCATTGATAGCCGAGAGCGGGCGAAAAGGACGACCCACTGCATCGGCTAATAGCATGGCTAAGGTGGTTTTGCCGATGCCTGCTTCCCCATGCAAAATAATGGATGGCAAGTAACCTTGCTCAACAATACGGCGAATCGGCGCATTGACACCGAGCAAGTGGGTTTGTCCGATTACCTCGTCAAGCGACTTTGGGCGGACACGTTGGGCAAGGGGGATTTGGTTAGTTTGGCTCATTGGTTAAGGAATCAGCTTAAATTCGTTGCTAAGGTTTTCAGCAGATGTTATAGGGTTGGTGGTTATATTTGGATCATAAGTTAAACCAAAAATTTGGGCTTGATAATTTTTATTCAAATCCAAAGGCTGCGATGAATCGTCAATTTTGGTGATAAAACTTAGCGTTGCACCCTGTGGAATAATCATATCAAGTGAACGACAAGCATCTGACACGCCACCCCAAACGACATCTTTTTTATCTTTTTCAAACAAAGCGACCGTAATAGACTCATTACAGTTGTTAATGCGCAAGCTTTTCTCTTTGGCTGTAATCGAGATGCGTAATTTTTTATTCGGTAAAGGCTCAGCTAAAATATAGCTTGTACTTGTAGTAGTATGAGTTGAAACCGCAGGCTTTGACTCAGATGTTATGGCTGGATTTGAACTTTGTTGCATAGACGGCACTGAACATGCTAATAAAGTAACGGCGAACATGGCAACCATCAATAAATGCCTAACTTTTAGCACCTTTTCTTTTAGCATCGTTTCTTTCCTTATCTAGCATGGCACCAAGTTTTTAAATCAAGTTTTTTAAATAACGCCTAATATTCTAGTGTAGCAAACAAGGGCGTGGGCGGCTAAATGAGTTAAGCAGTGATGTTGTGTTTTCTTTGTTAAAACCCAACGCGGTTGTTAGGTATGGTTTGGCAAAGTTCAAAATCCCTTGTACGAACTGGGATTTTTTTAGGCATTTTAGCATGCCTAAATGACATCGGTAAGCTAACTTGTTTGATTTGTGTGACTACTTGGATTGAGAAATATTTTTACTTTGTTAAATAAAAATAAACAATAATGATATGAGGCTTAATGAGCCATATTATTAAAAAAACTACAATATTGTTAATATGACAAGTGTAGATTGACGGGTCATTTTTTTCTTTTTACAATCTTATACTTTAGTTAATATTCAAACTGACAGTTAGTGCTCACTTTGGTATTTCATTATTATTTAATTAGGCATTATTTAATAAGACATTATTTAATAAGACAGTTTTTTGGTAAGACAGTTTTTTGGTAATACGGGCATCATAACGGTGACCGCATCAATTACTAGGGTAATTGACGGCTTGCGGGGTTGTTATGTTGCGGCAAAGCCATAGGCAAGTTATTAGCGAGTCGTATGAAATTACATCAATCCATCAAACCATCGACTTACTCAGTAAGCCATCATCCGCAGCCACTACCACGCGTGCTTACCCTGTCTGCGTTTACGATGGCAATGGTGTCGTTGAATTTGTCCTTATCTTTGGCAGCGACTGCTGCGACCACGATCACCAAACCTAGCACTACCAAAACGACCCCGACAAAAACTACAACAAAAACCACCAAAACGACCCCGACAAAAACCACCAAAACGACCAGTACCCCCACTAAAAATGCTAACAAGCCGCCTGTTAAAACATCAGCTAAAACATCGGCTAAAAATTCTGTTAAAACATCGGCTAAAACCACACCAGCAGCGGCAAATATAAAGCCCACTAGCAGATTGCAGCCCAGTACCAGTGGCGACATCGCAGAGTTTACGCCGGTAATCAATACCCCGCCCAATCCTGAGCCTGTACTCAATGCTAGCCCGGTCATGGACGCACCATCAGCAGACACGCCATCGAAAAAAACCGCGACCCGCGCCAATGAAGTCAAAGGTGGCAAAGCCGCTGGGCTCAGCTACGATCCTACTATCAATAATGGGGTGCCTTATCCGCCAAGTTATGGCCTAGATGTGCCCAGTAATTTGACACTGGCACAAGCGCAGCAGTACCTAGTCAAAGTATCACCCAAAGTCGCCGCAGACAATGCGGCAATCGTGAGTAATGAGCTGCGAGCTGAGTCGACCAAAGGCTTGAACAAACCAATTGTGTATCTGGGTGCCAGCGCCACGCATGTACATGTGGATGACAATATAGATACCACGGGCATTAAAAACAACCTAGCCAATGCCATTGACAACGCAGTCAATAACAATATTGGCAATTTGCCCATCACTTTGCCACTGCCTACTACGGCAGTAGATATCGGTGGTTTAATCACCGACCCGATTCCCAATAGCATCCCTGCCAATGTCGATAAAAATAGAACAGGCGCAAATGTCACCGTGCTGTGGTCTGCCTATAACGGACATAAAACCGAAGCAGTGACCAGTTTGCTCAATGGTATGACGGATGAAAGCCGTGCCGATGCTGATTTGTCACTGGATGAACAATACACCACGCTTACCAAACGCTATTTTCAAACCCAGCTTGCCATCATGGCAGCTTATCTACGCGCCGATGCGCTCAATGCGATTCGTGCCACCGACCATGCCGCACAGCGCGCACTGGATGTGGGGCTGATTTCAAAAGTAGAGCGTTTGGAAGCCAAAAAAGCCTTAGCCGATGCCGAATACGAAAATAGCAAAGCGCTGAACGATGCTGAACTTGCCATGACCGCATTACAGCGATTACTGCGTACGCCGTATTTTATCAAACCAACATCGCCTTTATTTGTATCCACCAAGCCGTTGCCACCACTGAGTTATTTTCAGCAGCAGGCTAAAATGCATCACCCAGGTTTTGATAAGGTCGCCGCCAAGTACAACCAAGCCAAAGCGCTGCATGAATTTAGTGAATCCGCCTACAAACCCAATGTCACCGTCTTTGGTCGCTCTGAAATCGACGCTGACCCAAATTGGATTGCTGGGGTGTCTGCCAACTGGAAATTGTGGGGTGGGGTAGATCGCCGCATTAGCACCCAATCAAGCCTTGCCAAGCTGCACCAAGCCGAATTTAGCCAAGTGGATGTCAGTGATAATATTATGTTATTGGTAGAAAAAAATTGGCAAACAGTCAACAATGCACGCGATAATTTCATTGCCTTAAATACCAATATTGAACTCGCCAGTAAGATGCTACGCTTTCGTCAGCTTGGCTTTAAAGAAGGTGTCAACACGGCCCTAGAAGTGATGCAAGCCGAAGCCAATTTGGAAAAAGCCAAAACCGAGCAAGCCAAAGCGGCAAATGATTATGTACAGGCAATGGCAGACTTGATGCAAAGCTGCGGTACGCCGCTAGCGTTTAACCGTTATATGCAGGCAGCGGACGTCAAGCTACCCGCGATTTATTTTGAACATCGTAAGAACTAATCCATTATTTTAACCCGTGTCTTTATTTCACCAGTAGGCTTACCGTATGGCTGATCCACAAAACCCAACACCAGACAATGCTAAAGGCAACGACAACACTTTAGACAGCGCTGCGGATAATGCTAATGCAGCGATGAACGCCCAAGTTGCCGATGAGCCGCACGCAGAGGACAGCCTGTCAGCCGCTGCAACGGATAGCCGCTACGTGCCGCCCAACAAAAAACCCAATAAAATCCGCACCATCATTATTGCTTTGATTATCGTTGGGCTGATTGGACTGGTCGCGTGGGGGCTAATCAAAGACAAGCGCGAAACGCGCAGCGAGCCTGTGACCATCCAAGGGCATATGGAAGTAAAGCAAACGCCTGTCGCTGCCAAAGTTGCCGGTCGTATTGCCAATATTTATGTTAAAGAAGGCGATGAAATTAGCGTCGGCACCCGCCTGATTGATATGGATAGTCCAGAAATCAATGCCAAGGTCGAAGAAGCACAAGCAGGCAAAGAATTAGCCCAAAGCCAGCTGGACAAAGCCAACAATGGCGCAAGACCGCAAGAGATTGAAATGGCAAAATATCAGTACAATTCTGCCCAATCCGCTGCTGACCTTGCCAAAGTCACCTACGAGCGTATCAACCGCCTAGCAGCAGAAGGCTTGATGTCGCGGCAAAAACGTGATGAAGCCTATACCAACTATGTCGCCAGTGTCGATAAAGCCAAAATCGCCAAAGCGCAATATGAGTTGGCCAAAACAGGCGCGCGCAGTGAAGATAAAACCGCCGCGCAAGCGCAAGTCAGGCAAGTAGAAGGCAAGCTTAAAGAAGCGATGGTGGCCAAAGAAGAAGCCAATCTTAAAAGCCCGATTGCGGGTATCGTGGACAACGTGATTGTCAAACCAGGTCAAGTGGTGGGACAGGGCGTACCACTGATGACCATTGTCGACCCCAAAGACCAATGGGTGGTGCTTAACGTTACCGAAAACAATCTAAACCATTTTGCAGTCGGTAGTGAATTTAGCGGTACGGTTCCTGCATTATCGGTCAACAATCAGCCTTACCGCCAAGTGTTTAAAGTGTACGCAAGCTCAGTGCTATCAGATTTTGCCACGTGGCGTCCCACCAACAGCAAAGACGGCTTTGATATGCGTACCTTTGAGATTCGTGCGCGCCCGAGCCAGTCAGATACACGCCTAAGACAGGGCATGACCGTATTGGTTGATATACCGGCAAGCCAGCAACCAACCCAAACACAATGAAGTCAACTATGGCATCAAAATCGACATCAAAACTGACATCAAAACTGACATCAAACAAGCGCTCTAAGCCGTCACCGACATCGTCCGCTATGCCAAATGCCAGTGACAGTGCTAGGGCTAGTGACAATGACCATGAGCGTCATGCGTATGCGCAGTTTGATAACCGCTCAGGTTTTGTGCAATTCTTTGCGGCGTTTTGGTACAGTGCGCGCCGAGAATGGGATTTTTTGGTGCAAAATCGTTGGGATTTTTCCTTGATGTTTTGGATGCCCATCGTATTGATATTTTTGGTCTGGTGGATTTTTAGCAAAGGCATGGCAGTCGGGATTCCGATTGCGGTCATAGACAATGACCACTCCGCGCAATCCGCGACGATTATCCGTTATATTGATGCGACGCCTGAGGTTGCGGTGGTCAAAAGTCTTCATAGTGCCGCTGCCGCCCAGCAAGCCATCGAGACTACCGATGTCATGGCGGTGGTTGAAATCCCAGAGAATTTTTCAGCCAATCTACTGGCTGGCAAAACCTCGCGCTTGCTACTCAATGTCAATGCCCAGTATGGCACGCATTCAGGCATGATACAAAAAGCGGTACAGACAGCAGTTAGTACCTTTTCGGCAGGCGCAGAGATGCAGCGGCGAGTCGCCATTGGTGAAGATGTCACGCTGACCAAAACCAGTTATGCACCAATACAATCGCAAAGTGTGGCACTGTTTAATACCGCCAATAATTATCAGCAATTTTTGGCGGTCACGGTGGTACCAGCCTTACTACATATTTTGTCGATGGTGATTGGCGCGTCAACTGTCGGGCGAGAGCTGGTCGACAAGACGTTAGGTGAGTGGTATCAGTCGCTAACATCCCCCAAATTTGCCAGTAACCATGCCAGTAACTATGCCTTTAACCGCCCCTTTAATCCTAACCATCCTGTCACACTGGGGCACGAAAAACCCAAGCTATCGCTGATTATCGCAGGGCTCAATGGCAAATTAATTTGGGCGATGTTTGCCTATACGCTTTGGGCAGCGGTGGCATTGACCTTGGTGATGCAAATTTTCCCCATACGTTTGGCGTCTGTGGCGATTACTTATCTGATATTTTTAATGTTTATGATGGTGTCGTTTTGGCTTGGGGTGATTGTCACGGTCGGCACGTTTTCGTATCGTCAAGGCTTGTCATTTACCGGATTTATCTCCGCGCCGTCATTTGCTTTTTCAGGGGTGACGTTTCCATTTTTGGCGATGAGTCCTGCCGCGCAGCATTGGGCAAATGCCCTGCCATTAACCCATTATCTCAACTTGCAAACCGCCCAATTACAAATGGGCGCACCGCCATCGTTTGCCTATAGCAGTTTTATCGGATTTTTTATTGCCGTCATGATTACCTTGTTGTTAGCCGCCTTGTTGACCAAAAAGGCCTTGCTGAAGCCTGAAAAATGGGGGCAACGCTGATGCCCACCCAGACAACGCCCGGCAAAGTCGACGTAAGCAAAGCCCCAAACATTTGGGAGCGCGGTTTTTTGCTGCAAGTTTTGCATGTATGGCGCAGCGTGTTTCAAGATAAAGGGGTGCTCACTATGCTACTGATTGCCCCGATTATTTATGGCTTTTTTTATCCTTGGCCGTATTCAAAAGAAGTGGTGCGTCATGTCCCTGTGGCAGTGGTGGATTATGACCATTCAAGTCTATCGCAGACCATTATCAGCTACGCCCAAGCCAATCCGCGCATCCAAAGCACCATTGTAAACGATGAAAACAGTGCCAAGCAGCTGATGTGGCAAGGCAAAATTGCAGGCTACATGGTGATACCCTCAGGGCTGTATCAAAAAGTGACCACAGGACAACCTGCCAAGGTGAGTATCCTTGCCAACGGTAACTATTTTTTGCTCAATAAACAAGTACAATCTGGGTTTTTAGAAGTCATCGGCACCGTGTCCGCCGGGGCGAAAGTACAAAAAAATGTTGCCATCGGGCAAGATATCACGGTTGCCAAAAACAATATTTCCCCGGTGGCGCTGACGATTAATCCGTTATACAACCGTACCGAAGGCTATGGCAGCTACATTGTGCCTGCGGTTGCGATATTGATTCTGCAGCAGATGTTTTTGATGGGCACGGCAATGCTAGTGGGTACTTGGGCAGAGCAAGACATGCACCGCGCTTCGATGAAAACGTGGCTTGCGCGAATATTGGGGTTAGCGTGTTTTGGTTTTGTGCTCGGCTGTTTTTATTATGGCTGGGTATTTTCCAACAATGACTATATCCGTAACCAAAATCTGACGGGTTCACTGGTACTGCTTGCCCTGTTTTTCCCCGCGGTAACGGCGCTGGGCTGTCTACTTGGGGTGTGGTTTGGGGCGCGAGAACGGGCGATGCAAATCTTGGTCGCAAGTTCAATGCCGATGCTGTTTGTCTCAGGGATTTCATGGCCGTATCAAATGCTACCTGAGCCACTACAGTATATACGCTGGGTGTTGCCTAGCACCTCTGGGATGAACGCCTCGGTGATGCTCAACCAAATGGGCGTGCCGCTGGCGTATGTCAACGTGTATCTCATGGCACTCATGATGATTTTCTTGGTTTGTTTATTGCTGCTACTTTTATTAGCGAGTAAAGAAAGTGAATCGTTAGCAGATTAATCCTTGCCAACGGTTATTTTCTTCATGATGCGGTTATTTGCCAAATTTGCGATGCCTGTAGCAAGTATCTATCATCCATCATCCATCATCTGTCATTTGATAAACTTTTCGATAGCACATTGACACAGATGGGCAATTCGTGGTTATCTAACACAATGAATACAACATAATTGAATTTTTCAACTGATTGGCATATAGGATTTACCAGTGATCAGTATTTTTGATTTATTTAAAATTGGGATTGGACCTTCAAGTTCGCATACGGTCGGACCGATGAAAGCGGCGAATCTGTTCGTTAGCGCATTATCACAGCAGCAGCTACTGACGCAAGTGGATAGGGTGCAAGTTGAGCTGTTTGGCTCGCTCGGTGCGACGGGTAAAGGGCACGGTAGTGATATAGCGGTGATGCTAGGTTTGATGGGAGAGCAACCACAGACGACGGATGTCGCCGCCATTCCACAAAAAATTGCCGATATCCAAGCGCAAAACACGCTGTGTCTAAATCAGCAGCATGAGATTAACTTTGTTGTTGACAAAGATTTAATCCTAAATGGTAGGGTATCGCTGCCCCATCATCCCAATGCTTTGACTATCACTGCTTTTACAGGCAATGACATTGTTTACCAAAATACTTATTATTCAATCGGCGGCGGGTTTGTGCAGACCGAGCAAGAAGCCCAAGCAAAAGAACCGGTGATTGAAAGCGTCAAAAAACCAGTACCTTATCCCTTTAACAACGCCAAAGAATTATTACAAATTTGCCAATACCATCAACTGTCAATCGCCCAAGTCGTTCGAGCCAATGAACTGGCTAACTTGGGTGAAGATGAGCTGCTGGGTGGACTTAACGACATTTGGCAAGTCATGCAAGACTGTGTCAATGATGGTTGTCGCCACGATGGTATTTTGCCAGGGGGCTTACAAGTACAGCGCCGCGCCAAGGCGATTTATCAGCAGTTATCCGCTGCCGATAGCCGAAAAGCATTTAATGATGCCCTTGCCGTGATGGATTGGGTGAATCTGTATGCCTTGGCAGTTAATGAAGAAAACGCCAGTGGCGGACGCGTGGTGACTGCTCCCACTAATGGTGCAGCAGGCGTGATACCTGCGGTCATGCATTATTATCGAGATTTTTGTCCAAGTTATACGCTGCAGGGGTTACATGATTTTCTGCTAACTGCTGCGGCGATTGGCATCATTATCAAAGAAAACGCCAGTATTTCAGGTGCAGAAGTGGGCTGTCAAGGGGAAGTCGGATCGGCGTGTGCGATGGCGGCGGCAGGGTTAACCTATGTGCTTGGCGGTAGTCCTGCGCAATGTGCCAATGCTGCCGAAATTGGCATCGAACATCACCTTGGCATGACGTGTGACCCGATTGCGGGGTTGGTGCAAGTGCCTTGTATTGAACGCAATGCCATGGCGGCAGTAAAAGCGATTAATGCCTCAAGGCTTGCGCTTAAAGGCAATGGACAACATGTGGTATCGCTTGATAAAGCCATCAAGACCATGAAAGAGACAGGCAGAGATATGATGTCAAAATATAAAGAAACCGCAATGGGCGGACTTGCTATCAATGTCCTAGACGAGGATGTTGCCGCCCAGTCAAATCTGATTCCGACGCTGGATGTGACGGTCAATTACAGTCAGTGTTAGTGCTACAATAAAAAAACCGATTCGCCAAGGAATCGGTTTTTTTGTGCTTATCAATCAATCGCAGGCTGATAATCCCCTGTGATAATACGGTCTTTGATGTCATCGGCTTGCGCCAACACTTGAGCCAATAAGGCTTTGACATTGTCAAGCGTGGCGATGGGGCTTAACGTGGTCATTTTAAGCGATTGCACATCTTGGTTAGCATCCCCTTGCTTTTGGTAACTGACGCGCGTCACGCCGATGTTGGCTTCACCTTTGGCAAATAGCTCGTCGGCGACATTTTGGTTTAAGCTATCAATCAACTCGGCCGGGTAGTCTTTGGGTACCACGCGAAATAGCACGGAGGCAAACTGTGGCTCTACCAACAATTCAAGTCCATCGGTGGCTTTGATGTAGTCAGCGACTTCACGGGTCAAATCAACGCCATGGTCAATCATCGAGCCGTATAATTCTTCGCCCAAGGCTTCCACCGTGAGCCATAATTTTAGCGCATCAAAACGGCGCGTGGTTTGTAGCGACTTAGAGACTAGGTTGGGTACGCCATGTTCTTCGTCATACGCAGAGTTCAAATACTCAGCTTCATAATGCATGAAGCGATAGTTGGCTTCATCTTTGAGCAAAAATGCCCCGCAAGAGATGCTTTGGAAGTAATGTTTGTGGAAGTCGAGGGTGATAGAATCGGCTTGCTCAATGCCTGCAAGTTTATCGCGGTAGTTATTCGATAAAATCAGCGCACCGCCCCAAGCGGCATCAATATGCAGCCATGCACCGTACTCATGGGTAAGCTTACGAATCGCAGGGATTGGGTCAATCGCGCCTGCGTCCGTGGTGCCTGCAGTAGCGACCACACAGGCGATGATTTTACCTTCGGACTTCAGTTGCGCCATGGTGTGTTCAAGTGCGGCAACATCCATCTGCGCTTGGTCATTGACTGGCACAGTGACCACCGATTGAAAACCCATGCCCATCATTGCCATGTTTTTTTGCACGCTAAAATGCGCGTTTTCTGAGCAGATGACTTTCACTTTTTGCATGGCATCGGCTGGGATACCGTCACGCTGTACTGACCATTCTGACCCATCGTCATTCTTATAGTTTTTAGCGATACACCAATCACGGGCGAGTAACACGCCCATCAAGTTGGATTGGGTGCCACCTGAGGTGAATACGCCCGCTTGTCCGCTACCAAAACCGACTTTTTGACGTAGCCAATCAATCAGTTGCACTTCCATCAGTGACCCTGCTGGGCTTTGGTCCCAAGAGTCCATCGATTGGTTGGTGGCATTAATCAGCACTTCAGCGATTTGGCTTGTGACCATCGTTGGGCAGTGCAAGTGAGCAAGCGAATGTGGGTGATGCACCTTTAGGCTTTTATTAAGGAATAATTCGACTGAACGTTTTAATGCGTCTTCCAAGCCAAGTCCTTCTTTTGATGGCTGAAAGGCAATCTCAGCGCGCAGCTGCTTGATACTACCGCCGGTGTACATTTTGTCATTTTTGAGCCAATCGGTGACGGCTTGCACGGCAGTGTTCATATTTTTTTGGTAATCGGCAATGGATTGGCTGTCATTACAAAATAACGCTTGGCGATGCTGTGATAAGTTTGACATGATAAGTCCTTGCATTCTTTAAGAGTGAGTTAACTATAAATTGTCATTAAAAAGAGTGATATGAGCAAATGGTTAATTTATTTTACAAAATTACGCTTATACAGCTGATGATTTACAATATTGGCTTTGGCATCGTTTTTATCCCAAATTTGCAATTCCCACGGATAATAAAAATTGCTTGCATTTTTAAAATACACATGCACACCGATGTACCCGTCGATATCACGTAAATACCAATTTTTTAGACTGTAATCTGTTTTCCAATCATCCAGTTTTTCCATAATGTTTGTCACATCAGCCGATGGCAAAATTATCCGAGCACCAAAAATATCATTTAAAATATTATTGACTGGGTATTGGTTTTCTCGTGCCAAATAGCGATTGACTTTGTCATAGATACTTTCAGCCGTTTTAACACGGTAAAAAAAATCGATATTTTGGGTATCGGCAAATGCCAAATAATCATTAATCGCTTCATGCAAATTAAGCCGATATGACAAGATAGGCTCAATAGGGACGGTTTTGAGCGTATGTGATAGATTGATTTTTTGTACCTTGCCTGTGTCAAAATAATCTTGCGAATACTCACCATGAATCCGATTGATTTCTCGAATCAGGCGTTCGGTCTTGGCGATATTGGTTTCCATATTTTACTCAAAATGACATAAACAGATAATAAAAACGGCAAAGCCACGTCAGTAACTTTACCGTCTTAATAGGCAATAATCAATTACCCACGTACTTTTTGCACGGCTTCAGCCACTGCCTTTTTAAAGCGTTCTAACACCGCATCACATTCTTCTTGAGTGATGTTAATCGGGCAAAGCAAGCGAATCACTGTACCGCCACGACCGCCTTTTTCCAGCAGTAACTTGTTATCAAAACACGCTCTTTGAATCGCATTCGCCATGTCAATATCAGCAGGATACGAGCCGATACGGTCAGCAGGTTTACGCTCATCGACAATCTCAATACCGGTCATCAAGCCGCGACCGCGCACGTTACCGATACAAGGGAATTCTTGGGCGATTTTTTTGAGTTCATCGCGCAAGAATTCACCACGGATACGCGCATTTTCTGCCAAGTTTTTGCTGCGGATCTCATCCAATACTTGAATTGAGGCTGCCATCGCTAGCTGATTGCCACGGAAAGTACCGGTGTGACCGGCTGGCGCCCATGCATCGAATTTTTTATTGATGGCAAGTACACATAATGGCAAACCACCCCCGACCGCTTTACTCATCACCACCACGTCAGGCACGATGTCGGCATGTTCAAAAGCAAACATTTTGCCTGAGCGCGCAAACCCAGCTTGCACTTCATCCAAAATCAATACGATATCATGCTTAGCGGTCACTTCACGGATTTTTTGTAGCCATTTTTTGGGCGCAGGCACGACACCGCCTTCACCTTGAATCGCTTCTAGGATGACCGCTGCAGGTTTGACCACGCCGCTTTCAACATCTTCAATAAAGTTTTCAAAGTAGTAAGTCAGCGCATCAACACCCGCTTCACCCCCTAGACCAAGTGGGCAGCGGTATTCATGCGGATAGGGCATAAACTGTACCCCTGGCATCAAATTGCCCACTTTTTCTTTGGCAGACAAATTGCCAGTCATGGCAAGCGCGCCATGGGTCATACCGTGATAACCCCCGCTAAATGCGATAACGTTGTCACGCCCTGTATAAGTTTTTGCTAATTTAATCGCCGCTTCTGTACCATCAGCACCGGTCGGACCGCAAAATTGCAATACAAAATCTTTTGGGAAAAAAGACAGCAAGGATTCGGTAAATGCATCTTTGACAGGGGTAGTGATATCTAGGGTGTGCAGTGGCAGACCACTTTCTAACACATCATATAAGGCTTGTTTGACGGCTGGGTGGTTGTGACCCAAGGCTAATGTACCAGCACCGGCTAGGCAATCAAGGTAATCATTGCCTTCAACATCGGTGACCCAAATACCTTGGGCTTTGGCAATGGCTAGCGGTAGTTTGCGGGGATAACTACGAACATTAGATTCCATCGTGTTTTGACGAGTTAAGTAATATTCGTTAGTGGCATGAGAAATAGGGTGTACAGGGGTGTGAACGCTCATATCGGATTACCATCTCAGATAAGGGTTTAAGAAAATTTGCTTGTGGCTATCTTTCTCGAACTTGTGAATAACATATCAGTCAGGATGACTGACACCAAAACAAAAACGTTATACCGCAAAACCCCAAAATGCCATGACACTGCACCCAAGACCTAACAATATAACGTTCAAAATTTATGGGGGCATAATACCCTTTTTTTGTGAAAAATACAGTCTTTTTTGCAAAAAATCGGCTCAATCTTTCAAATTGATAACACAGGCTGTATTTTGCGATAACAGAGGCAAAAAATCACGGTAAGCGGTGAGCAATGAGCGGCACAACACTACGAAGCAGGGTGGAAATTCTAACAATCGTTGACAGTCAATGCAGTTTATCAAAACGATTCAATCACTATCTCAATAAAAAATTACTTAGTTAATACCATATTAATGAATTATTTGGTACAAAATAGCCAAGTGTCAGCATGCCTAACAAATAATAGCCAAGCTTATACCATCAAAATTTTATAAAAGTTAAATACTGCTTATTGAGAGCTTTACACGAATAAACATACAAAAGCTGATTAAAAAAATAAAATAAAATAAAATCAATTACCTAGCAAAATAGACTGGCAAAAAAACTAGTAAAAAAATTAGCAAAAGAAACTGCCAAAAAAAAATTGCCAAAAAAACGGGATGGCTACATACGCAAAAATAACAAACCCTTCTAATGTTAGTATCGTCCTTGCGTAGGCAAGGCGTAGCGAATTTTTAGAAATGAGTTTGATAACATGCGTTAATCTTAGATAAGACACTTAAAAATAAATCCATAACAACTAGACGAGAAGCAACTTTATGCCACAATCCTTAACACTTACTATCAATCAGCAACAACACACGTTGACGAATCTAGATGTACGCACCACGGTGCTAGATGTCTGTCGCAATCATCTTGGCTTGACAGGCAGCAAAAAAGGCTGTGACCACGGTCAGTGTGGCGCGTGCACCATGCTGATTAACGGTCAGCGGGTCAACAGCTGTCTAACCCTGGCAGTCATGCACGAAGGCGATAGCATCGAAACCATTGAAGGCATTGGCTCACCTGAGGCGCTTGACCCGATTCAACAAGCGTTTTTGGAACATGACGCCTTTCAATGTGGTTATTGTACCCCTGGGCAAATTTGCTCGACCAAAGCGATGATTGAAGAGCTACGCCAAAACTGGGCAAGTCATGTGTCGGATGATTTGATGCAGCCTTTATCAAAAGATACAGCACAATTTAAACAACAATTAGATAAAGAAATCTCTGAGCGTATGAGTGGCAATATTTGTCGCTGCTCGGCATACCCCAACATCGTGCGAGCGATTAAACAGGTATTACAAGAAACCGGTTTTTCGGCAGAGACAGATAACGTAACCACTCAGACAGCAGCTACTCAGGCTACAGGAGTGTCGCTATGAAAACTTTTGATTATCAGCGCGCCAACTCGGTGGATGACGCCATCAAAATAGCCACTTTAGCTGAGGGGCATTTGAGTGAGGCGAAGCGTCCGTTTTTTATCGCTGGGGGTACCAATTTACTTGATTTGATGAAACTCGAAATCGAACAGCCAACACAGCTGATTGATATTTCACGTTTGCCGCTTAATACAATTGAAGCCACGCCAGAAGGTGGGTTAAAAATCGGCGCTATGGTCAGTAATAGTGAATTAGCGGCCCACCCTGTCATTCGTCAAGATTATGCGGTGCTTGCCCGTGCCTTGTTGTCGGGTGCATCGCCGCAACTGCGCAACAAAGCCAGTACCGGTGGCAATCTACTACAGCGCACCCGTTGTTACTATTTTTATCAGCCTGATAGTCCGTGTAATAAGCGTGAGCCCAATTCTGGCTGCGGGGCAAAAGCAGGTCTTCATCAGAACTTAGCAATTTTAGGCACAAGCGAGCAGTGTATTGCCACCCATCCATCAGATATGGCGGTGGCAATGCGATTACTTGATGCGGTCATTGTTATCCAGCAAGCGGACGGGCAAACCCGCCAAGTGCCTATCGCTGAATTTTATCGCTTACCTGAGCAAACCCCCCATATCGAAACTTGTTTGAATTTAGGTGATTTGATTACCCATATCATTCTACCGCCCTCCTTAAAAGGCGTGCATAGTTATGACAAAGTGCGTGACCGTGCGTCGTATGCCTTTGCTTTGGTGTCCGTCGCTGCCGTGATTGAGCATGATAATGATACACTCACTAATGTGCGACTTGCATTTGGCGGTATTGGCAGTCAGCCGTGGCGAAATACCGAGATTGAAAAAATACTGATCGGCAGCACGGGCGATGCCGTGAGTATTGAGCTTGCGGTGGCGACGCTATTCAAAGAAGCAAAAACCGATGAACAAACCGAATACAAGACCGTGCTAGTACAGCGTCTTTTACACCATGTTGTGCAGCGGGCGTTACAACAACCCAATCAATCAAGTCCTTTAAGTAGTGGAGTGAGTGCATGAGCCTAACACAAATTTTTGGCGAATCGCCCCTTGAAAAAAAAATGACCATGGACAAGCCTGTCGAGTCACGGCTAGATACGACCGATAGTAAACTCGTTGGCAAACCACTGAGCCGTATTGAAGGACACCTAAAAGTCGCAGGCAAAGCCACGTATACTGCTGAGCGCCAATTTGACGACTTGTGTCACGGTGTCATGGTCGGCGCAACCATCGGTAAAGGCAAGGTAAAAAAAGTACATAAAGATACCGCCTTACAAATTGCAGGTGTGATTGGGGTGTTTCATGACCCGCTGTTTTTACGCAACCCGCAACAAGGGGGGGTGAAAATGGCGCCTGTGCAAGGGGCAAGCGAAGTTTTTTATCATGGACAGCCGATTGCGTTAGTGGTCGCAGAAACCCTAGAGGCAGCTCAAGAAGGCGCGAAGGCGTTACAGATTGACTATGAGAATGATGAAAAACATGGGCATTTTGACTTTAACAAGCAAAAAAATCATACCCAGTTTATTGATTGGGTAACCGATAAAAGTGACGACATTGGCAAACCTGAAAAAACGCTTAAGCAAGCAGAAGTCAAAGTCGATGTGACTTATACCACGCCAAGCCAAAGTAACATGCCGATGGAACCGCACAGTTCGTTGGCGCGTTGGTTTGAGGGTAAGCTAACCCTTCATACCTCTAACCAAATGCTTGCCTCTTCCAAAGTACAACTTGCCAAAGCCTTAGATATACCGGAAGACGATGTCCGTTTGCTATCGCCATATGTTGGTGGCGGGTTTGGCTCAAAACTGGGTATTTCTCCAGAATCGGTGATGGCAGCCATTGCGGCTAAAGACTTAAAGCGCCCCGTACTGGTGAACATGACCCGACCGCAAGTCATGGAAACTACCGTGAGACGCACCAACACCGAACAAAGGGTGGCATTGGGGGCGGATAAAGATGGCAAAATCCATACCATTATTCATAATAGCATTGTCACCAATTTACCTTCAGAAACGTTTTTTGAGCCAGTGGCGGTCTCTACCCACTTTTTGTATGGCGGTGACAATCGCCAAATCAAATACGAAATGGCGCGCATGAATTTTACCTTAACAGGCTCTATGCGTGCCCCTGGCGAAGCAGTGGGTCAGTTGGCACTCGAATGTGCCATGGACGAACTGGCGCATGCGTTAAAGCTGTGCCCAATCGAACTGCGAAAACGCAATGAACCGAGCGAAGACCCAAGCAAAAAAATTCCCTACAGCACCCGAAAATTGCTGGCGTGTATGGAGCAGGGGGCAAAAGCCTTTGGGTGGGATAAACGTCCACAAACGCCCGCAAGTCGCCTTGAAGGCGATTGGCTGATTGGCTATGGAATGGCGTGCGCCGCGCGTAGCAACGAATTAAAACCCTCGCAAGCCCGTGTGAGCCTGTTGCCCTCTGACAAACCGCTTGGGGTCTTGGCTCGTATCGAAACTGACATGACTGATATCGGTACAGGTAGCTATACTATTTTTGCGCAAGTGGTTGCCGATATGCTGGGCTTACCGATTGACCATGTCGAGGTCAAACTTGGCGATACCGATTTGCCGCCGGCTGCAGGGTCAGGCGGTAGCTGGGGAGCATCAAGCGCTGGTAGTTCTATTTATCTGGCGTGTGAAGCGCTACGAGAAAAGATTGCCCAGAGTGTGGGGCTGCATGCAGATAGCATTGGCTTTAAACAAGGCAATCTATATAGACAATTTGAACATGACCCTAGCCTAGCGGAAAAAATTGGCGAAAAAATTAACCATACGTTAACCGATACGTTGGATAAACTAGCAGAAAAAACAGGGCTTAATTCTGAGGTCTCTGTAGACAATCATGATAATGTACTCGATTGGGAACAAGTCGATACCCAGTTACCGCTGCGCAGTTTTTTGCAGCAATATGCCCCTCATGGCTTGGTAGCTAATGGTGAAATCGAACCTGGTAAAACCAAAAAAGAATACCGTCATGCAGGCTATGGCGCACAGTTCGCTGAAGTCGCGGTACACCGGGTAACGGGTGAAATTCGGGTTCGCCGTATGCTAGGCACATTTGCCGCAGGACGTATCTTAAACGAAAAAACGGCGCGCTCGCAGTGCTTTGGTGGTATGGTATTTGGTATAGGGGCTGCCTTGATGGAGCAAATTCACCATGACAAACGTGACGGTCGTCTATGTAATCACGATTTAGCCGAATATCAAGTGTGTGTGAATGCTGATGTGCCTGACTTAGAGGTAATAATGTTACCCGAAACTGACCCCTATGCCAATCCACTGCACAGCAAGGGCATAGGCGAATTGGCATTATCAGGGGCAGGAGCAGCCATTGCCAATGCGATTTTTAATGCCACAGGCGTTAGAGTACGAGACTACCCCATTACTTTAGATAAACTGCTGTACCAGTTGCCATTACTATAATCGCGTACACTGTCATTTGCTATGAACCACTTGTTTGATATCTTCGATGCCCTTGACCAGTTGCCGCCCAACAGTGAGGCGGTACTAGCCACCGTGGTGAGTGTCGAAGGGTCAGCCTATCGGCAACCTGGCGCTAGAATGTTGATTTTAGCCGATGGTCAATCCATAGGCATGGTGAGTGGCGGTTGTCTTGAAAAGCACTTGGTACAGCGAGCCTTTTGGCTAACGCGGCATGGGGCAACGCTCAAAACCTATCATACCGCAACCGATAGCCAGTTATCACAAGATGAGGTAGCCGATGACAATGATGAGCAAGAAGGCTTTGGGCTTGGCTGTCAAGGCGTCATTCAAGTATTATTTGAACGTCTGGTTTTGAATGAACAATCTGTATTATTCGCCTGTTTTCAGCGCTTAAAACAGACAAAACAGCCACAAACACTGGCTACAGTTATCACCTCAAACTCAGATGACTTTGTGATTGGACAGCATCTGAGCTTGACGCAGTTGTCGCAACTGGGTCAGCAAGATTGGCAATTGGTTAATCAAGTCGCTGCCAGCCGTAAAAGTCGCTTTATGCTGCATATTTATCAAAAACAAGCGCAACAACTAAGCGTCTTTGTAGAAACGCTACAACCACCGCTACAATTATTAATTTTTGGGGCGGGGCAAGATTGTTTACCCTTGATGACCATGGCAAATTTGCAAGGCTGGCAGGTGACGGTGATTGATAGTCGTTTGGATATGATTGCCCGTTGTCGCGGGCAGGGTCACGCCAATTTTGTGCAGATTGCCCTTGAAAAAGCCGAGTCTGTGCAGACTTTTTTTGAGTCACCGCAGCCGACCGCTGTGGTGATAATGACCCATAGTCTGAGTCAAGATAGAGTATGGCTCAGCCAAGCCTTTAAAGCCCAAAATTCGCCTTTTTTTATTGGGCAATTAGGGCCCACATATCGCACTGAGCAGTTGCTTAGTGAGATTCATGATGGTTATCAACTGGTGAAACCTGCTAATTTGTTCTATCCTGTGGGTTTAGCGCTCGGTGGGGATACGCCTGAAGCGGTGGCTTTATCTATCACTGCCCAAATTCAACAGGTATATCATGAGCATCACGCCTAGCAATTTAACCGTGGTGATTTTGGCGGCAGGATTAAGCCAGCGTCTTGGTTTTGCCAAACAGCTGATTGTAAAAAATCATCAAACCTTACTGGCTGAAAAAATTCAACTGGCACGCCAATTGCACCCTTATCAAGTGTTGGTGGTTTTGCCAAAACTTGATAACCCAATATCTAAAGCGTTATACAATGAAGTTGCACCATTTGCCGTCACAGTCGTCGATAACCCAACGCCGCAAACAGGGATGGCGCAATCGATTCAGTATGCAATGACAACATTACAACAACAGTCAGTAAGTGCTGCGATGCGAATTTTGTTTTTGACTGTTGACCAAGTGGCGGTAACCCTCGATGATTTGACGCTATTAAGCCAAAATGTTGAAGACAATCAGCTGATTGTGAGTGAATATGGTGATAACAATCGACCAATTTGGGGGATTCCCGTCAATTTACCTTGGGGTTTTTTGCAAGCATTTGGGCATCAATTGCAAGGCGATAAAGGTTTTCGGGCGTTATGGCAACATCAAACCGCTATCGTTTCGCCTACCGACCGCACGGTTTATCAGCTTTATCCAATACCGCTGCCGCATTTAAGGCAAGATATTGATACCTTAGCGCAATTTGAACAGCTAAAAACAGCCTATCACCTTTTGCCGCCGACCCAACATTCTAATTGAGATAATGATGATTTCTGTCAATGAACTAAAACAAGCGATTAATGAGCGCCTAGAGAACTATTTAACGTCGCGTCTGGGCGAAGTAAAGACCATAACAGTAAGTTTATTGGAGGCGCAAAACCACATTTTAGCCCAAGATATTGCTGCATCCTTTGATATTCCCCGCCAAAATCTATCATCCATGGATGGTTTTGCGATAGCTACGGGTAGCTATCTTGACCACGATAGCCAACTTGAAATCATCGGTGAATCGGGGGCAGGTAAACCTTTTAACGGTCGTTTAAAACCCAATCAGGGCGTACGAATTTTTACCGGCGCGGTGGTGCCAAATGACTGCGACACGGTGGTGATGCAGGAAGACACCAACCTTAGCGACATTCAGCCCAGTTTGGATAACAGCCAAGCCTATCACATTCGCTTGACCCAAACCGTTAAAGTAGGCGCAAATATTCGCCGCCAAGGCGAGGAAGTGCAAGCAGGCGAAACCGTTCTAACGATTGGTAAACGCCTAAACCCCACCGATATCAGCTTGCTTGCCAATTTAGGCGTGGATAGCGTTCCGGTATTTCAGCCACTCACGGTTGGCATTATTGCCACCGGCGATGAGTTGGTCGACGTGGGGCGGCCGCTGGCAGCGCTTGCCCAGATTTATAATTCCAACACGCCCACGCTAAAAGCGTTATTAAAGCAGTTGCCGATTGCCATTCAAGACTATGGCATTGTCCCTGACAACCTTGAAACCACTCGCCACACCGTTCAGCAAGCGATAGCCGACTGTGATGTGATTATTTCCACGGCGGGTGTATCGGTGGGCGATTATGATTTTTTAACCCAAGTCATTCAGGCGCTCGGCAAAATTCACCATTACAAAGTGGCGATGAAACCAGGTAAACCTTTTATATTTGGGGAATTTGAGCAAGATAAAAAAACGGTCATGTATTTTGGGTTACCCGGCAATCCGCTATCTACCGTGGTATGCTGCCTTAATTTTGTCCAACCTGCGCTGTGGCAACTATCGGGCGTGAAACCATCAGATATCCCAAAACCGCTGCAACTGTTTGCTAAAACCACCCACGACATCAACAAGCGAGCAGGACGCCAAGATTATCAGCGAGCGGTTTTTTGCCAAAATGAAGACGGCAGTTTTAGCGTCACCCCTTTATCTGCCCAAGACTCCCACCGTGTAAAACAGCTTAGCCACGCCAATTGCTTGCTTGTATTACCCAAAGATAATGCAGGGGTAAAAGCAGGCGAAATAGTGACAGTGCAGCCGTTTAGTTGGAATTTTAGCTGACGATGACTCCGCAACATTCTTCATTAAATTTGGTGGACAATTTTCATCGCCAGTTAAGCTATTTACGCCTGTCGATTACCGATTTTTGCAACTTTCGCTGTCATTACTGTCTGCCCGATGGCTATACTGCCAACGCGGGTAAACGCCCTGACAACGAGCTTTCTGTATCCGAAATCGATGTTTTAATACAAGCCTTTGCCAAACTAGGTACTACCAAAGTGCGGCTGACGGGGGGTGAGCCATCGATTCGACAAGATTTACCGCGCATCATTGAACTTGCCAAACAGACCCAAGGCATCCAAACAGTAGCGGTTAGCTCCAACGGCTATCGCCTTGCCAAGCATTTATCCGACTGGCAAACAGCAGGGCTAAATCAGCTTAACATCAGTATCGACAGCTTTGACCCCACCATTTTTAAAAAAATTACCGGCTTTGATATATTGCCAACGCTGTTAAAAGACATGGATACATTGCTAGCAACCACCGATATTAAGCTAAAACTTAACGGTATTTTGATGGCAGACACCGCCTTTGATAACTTGCAATCCGTGTTAAGTTTTGTCAAAAATCGCCCTGTCACTTACCGTTTTATTGAGTTTATGCAAACCTCGGATAATAAAGCTTTATTTTTTGCCCAACATAGCAGTGGCCAGCGTATCAAAGATTTTTTGTTACAAAATGGTTGGCAATCCCAACGTCGAGCAAGCGATGCAGGCCCTGCGATTGAATATCGCCATGCCGATTATGTCGGTGGCATTGGGCTAATTGAGCCTTACGCCCCGCAGTTCTGCGACAGTTGTAATCGCCTGCGAGTGAGTAGCCAAGGCAAAGTACATTTGTGTTTGTTTGATAATGGCAGTTATGATGTGCGAGCGTTTTTGACAAATGGCGATGTCGATGGATTGGTTCATGCCTTGCAAAGCTTAATGCCGATTAAGCCCGAGCATCATTTACTCAAGGAAAACGACAGTGGTATCATGGCGAATTTGTCGATGATTGGCGGTTAATCGATGACGGGTGATTTTTAAAATATAAATAAAATATAAAATAGGCAAATTTAAGACAAATTGACTCATTCAAGCGCAGCTTGATAAGCGTACACGTCGCTATAATGTTGTGCCACTTTTGAGGGGTGAAAATTCAAAACATGACAACACAATTAACGCCCTTAGACCTGACACATTTAGACGCACACGGCGATATCGCCATGGTCGATGTGTCGGGCAAAGCGATAACCCAACGCACCGCCACCGCCGTAGGGCAAGTTATTTTCCCTAGCGACAGTTACCAAGTGATAAAATCCGCCGACGGTATCACCAAAAAAGGCTCAATTACTCAGACCGCGCACATCGCAGGGGTCATGGCAAGCAAACGCACCCACGAGCTGATTCCGCTTTGCCACCAGCTGCCACTCGATGGGGTAAAAATTGGCTTTGAGTATGATGATAACAACTGCTCAATCCACGTCACTGCCACCGTCAAAGTCACCCACAAAACAGGCGTGGAAATGGAAGCCTTAACCGCTGTGTCGGTGGCTTGCCTAACGATTTACGACATGACCAAAGCATTATCTCATGACATCACCATCAGCGATATCAAACTACTCACCAAAACAGGGGGCAAATCCGACTATGCCAACACCTAGCGCGTCTGAGAAAAATTTAGCCATCTTATACTTTGCAAGCCTTGCTGAACAAGCAGGGAAAGATGAAGAAACAATCCGCTTTGGCGGTGATAACTTGACCGAGCTTTACCAAACGTTAAGCGCACACTACGGTTTTAAACTCGCCCAAACCAAACTTGCCGTGGCAATCAATCACCACATTGCCAACTGGCAAACGCCGCTACAAGATGGCGATATTGTCGCCTTTATTCCGCCTGTGGCGGGCGGTTAAATATCGCATACGCCCTTTAAAAAATATAGAGAAAACCATGAATGCATTGCATACAGGCTCATCCACCATTAGCCTCAGTGAAGACCAAGCTTACCAAACCGTGATTACTAGCGGCTTTGCATTGACTGACCGAGCCATTGACGATAGACGGCTTAAATACGCTTTAATGAGCGATACTTGTGGGGCGTTAGCGACATTTGAAGGCTGGGTACGTAACCACAATAACGCTCGCCCTGTTAGCAAACTCACTTATTACGGCTACGAGCAGCTGGCACTCAATCAAGGCAAAAAACTGATTGAACAAGCCAAAGCCCAGTTTGATATCGAAAACGCCATTGCCATACACCGTGTTGGCGAGCTTGCGATTGGTGAGATGGCAGTGTGGGTCGGGGTGGTGGCTGCCCACCGTTATCCTGCGTTTGATGCGTGTCGTTGGCTACTTGATGCAATTAAAGCGGATATCCCTGTGTGGAAACAAGAATTTTATGCCGACAGCACTGAGAGTCTGTGGCTTTCTAATAATGGTTAATACTCTAGTAATGGTGAATAAGAGTAATGGTGAATAAGAGTAATGGTGAATAAGCAATGACAACTACCGTATTAAGCGTGCTGTTTTTTATTTCTGCCTTGCTTTATTCATCAGTCGGGCATGGCGGCGCATCGGGTTATCTTGCGATGATGGGGTTAGTCGGCGTTGCGCCAAGTATGATGAAACCCACTGCGCTATGTCTTAATATTTTGGTGTCAATCATTGCGTTTTGGCGATTTTATTCTGCAAAAAACTTTTCTTGGCAAATTTTTATTCCCCTTGCCATTGCCGCCGTGCCGATGGCGTTTATCGGGGGAATGACCCATTTACCCAGTCATTTATATAAGCCGATTGTTGGGACGGTACTGATTTTTTCGGCTATTTATTCATTTATCTTTGCCAAAAAACTCACCAGCGAGCAACCATTAAAACAGGTGTCAAAATGGATTTTGGCAATCATGGGGGCTATTTTAGGGTTGCTTTCAGGATTGACGGGAGTGGGCGGTGGTGTTTTTTTAAGTCCAATTTTATTGTTTAACCGTTGGGCAAGCCCTAAAATTATCGCGGGTGTAGCGTCGGGGTTTATTTTGGTGAATTCAATTTCAGGCTTGTTTGGTGTGCTATCGACAGGGGCAAAACTGCCAAATCAACTACCAATTTGGCTTATAGCGGTGTGTGTAGGGGGGTTTATTGGCGCAACTTATGGTAGCAAACGCCTTGCCGACCCCATGCTCAATAAATTATTATCTCTTGTATTAGTCATTGCAGGGCTGAAAATGCTGGCAAATTTTTGACGGTTAGGTAGACCCCAACTGATGCCTCTAGCACCAACCTAAAAAAGTACCAACCTAAAAAATGCGATGAATTGCAGCATTCACTCATCACACCGCTTGCGCTATAAAAAAAACCCATTGCAGGAGGTGAGCAATGGGCTGAGGAAAAGCACAAGTAAGTGTTAAAAGACTGAAAATTTTTGACAATAAACGCGGTTTATCAAAATTGTCCAAGTACTATATTAATAAAAAATTTTGCAAGTTAATACGCTATGACTGATTAATTGGGTACAAAATAATCAACTTTCAAGAAACCTGACAACAGCAAAATTTGCTAATAGCGAAATCATTCTTATTGTTCTTATTATTTCGTTGTCGGACGTTATCATATCAATAAAAGTCTAAATTTTTGACTAGCCAATTACACCTTGTTACTTTTGAAGTGTTTTTTATACAATGACATATTTAGTAAAAAATACCATAAAATCAATATGGTAAATTGGCTTGATTGTTGAAAAATATGACAAAAATTAGCATTATGGGCAAAAAATAATGACATTACTTTGAGAAGCGTTATAATTATTTCAACTAAAATTAGCGTTACGCCGCGCCCTACAACAATAATGAACGAAAAATCCCATGACCGATAAGCCAGTGATCGACGAGACAGCCCATCCCCCTGTTGCTTCGGGTAGTATTTTTAACTTGCCCAATAACTTGACCATTGCGCGCATCATAATGATTCCGCTGTTTGTGGCGATTGCTTATTGGCCGCCTGCGATGGGGATTGGGCAGAGCGCCATTAGTGACAATGCAATTGCCAATATAGGCATGTATCATTTTAGTGATAGCCTACTACGCCACTTTTTATTGACCGCTGTATTTATTTTGGCGGCAATTACCGATTGGTTAGATGGCTACTTTGCCCGCAAGCTCAATATGACATCGGCATTTGGGCGGTTTCTTGACCCTGTGGCGGATAAACTGATGGTTGCTGCCGCGCTAATTATCTTGGTGCAGTGGCATCCTGATATTGTCATGGCGATTTCAGCAATTGTTATTATCTCACGCGAGATTGCTGTCTCCGCCTTGCGTGAGTGGATGGCAGAGCTGGGCAATCGTACCAGCGTTGCAGTGTCATATGTGGGCAAAATGAAAACCACTTTTCAAATGGTGGCAATTACGGTGTTACTACTTAATTGGGAATCACTTGAGATGACGGGATATTTACTATTGGTCATTTCAGTGGTGTTGACGTTATGGTCAATGTTTATTTATCTAAAAGCGGCATGGCCCTATCTAAAACAGCCCTAATTGATGACTTTAAAAAAAGCTGATGACGTTAAAAAAACGAACTATATTAAAACAATTATTAGTTCAAAATTTACCATAGAAAACCCCAGTTAAAAAACTGGGGTCGTATTTTTTAACGCCAATAATTAAAACGTCACGGAATGGTTTTCACCCAGATTTTCTGCGGTTTTTCCTTCTTGCGCAGCAGCGGCTACCATTTTAAACATATCCACCACCGTGTTACCGCTTAGCCAATACTGCGCACCATTACATTCAATGCAAATCACTTGTACATTAGGATCTTCTTTACCTTTTTCGTAGAATGCTGCATAAATTGGGCTCCAAAGCTCATCTAGTTTGGCTTTGTCATTAACCAGCTTAGCCGTACCGTTGATAGACACAAAGTCTTTTTGGTCGCTTGAGGTATAAGATAAGTTGACTTGTGGATTTTTTTCAAGGTCTTTGATAGTTTCTGATTTGCGATCGCCGATGAACCAAATTTTACCATTTTCTAATTCATTTTTATTGGTGGTCATTGGGCAAGCATGTAAATGTTTTTCGTCTGCAGTAATGGTGGTCATCATTGCATATTTGACGCCTTTAATCACTTTATTGATATTTTCAATATGTTGCTCTTTGGTGAGATCTGCCATGAGAATATCCTTGTTATTATATGGTTATTATACGTCTCAAATTTAATGCTAAAAAATTTATTGCTAACTGGTTAAAAAGTTACGTTAAAACTGGGTTAAAGTCATTAACTTGGATGATAATATCGGCTTTTGTTATTTAAGTCTGTCGAAAAGCTGCAAATAATTGGTATAAAACCGTTAACGATGTTATCGCAAGGTAACGCAATTGAAAGGTACTTTATAAAAAACACATCGTGAAATCACAGCCTATCGCCATTAAGACAAGTGATACGCCCGTGGGTTTAATGCTATAATAGCCGCAAATTTTTCTATTATTTTCCCAACTTTTCCCGAAGCAAGCGGAACTTTCTATGACTATCATCGCTGGATACCCATTTTTAACCGATTTTCAAACCACCAAACTGCTAAATTCCCTTAGCCAAAAAACCAATCTCAAAATCACTCACTTAAAGAGCCAGCAAGTTTATATTTTTTCTAAAGATTTGGCAGAACACGACTATAAAAAAGCGGTAGATTTGCTCAATCATGGTGACGAAATCGCGCTTAATCAAGCAAGCCAAAATGAAAACCAAGAGGCGCTGCAAATTATCGTCAGCCCACGTTTTGGTACGATTAGCCCTTGGGCAAGTAAAGCGACGGACATTTTTAACAATTGTGAGATAGCGATTGACCGTGTCGAGCGCTTGGTGGTGTATACGCTCATAGGCGAAAATTTGCCTGAAAAGCTACCGCATAATATCGAGATGATGTTGTACGACCGCATGACCCAAAGCCTATTTTATGACTTGGCAAAGGCTCAGCACTTATTCGATGACCACGAGCCAGCACCGCTCAATCATGTCGATGTGATGGGCAAAGGGCGTGAGGCGTTAGAGTCCGCCAACCGTGAGTTCGGTTTTGCGTTATCGAGCCAAGATATTGACTACTTGATGGATGCTTATGTTAATGCGCTGAAGCGCAATCCGACCGATGTTGAGCTCATGATGTTTGCCCAAGCCAACTCGGAGCATTGCCGCCACAAGATTTTTAACGCCCAATGGACGATTGATGGCGATGTACAACCTAAGTCATTGTTTGGCATGATTAAAAATACCTTCGAGCAAAATCCCAACGACATTTTATCCGCCTATAAAGACAATGCCGCGGTGGTCAAAGGGCATGAAGGACAGCGTTTTTATCCGCTTTTAAACACTCAAAATAACCACTTGGAATACGATTTTCACCAAGAGCCGATTGATATTTTGATGAAAGTAGAAACCCACAATCACCCCACGGCGATTGCCCCGTATTCGGGAGCGGCGACAGGCTCAGGCGGGGAAATCCGTGACGAAGGGGCGACAGGGCGGGGCGGTAAGCCAAAAGCAGGCTTGGCAGGCTTT
Source organism: Enhydrobacter sp. 8BJ (assembly GCA_902506225.1). Classification (GTDB taxonomy): domain Bacteria; phylum Pseudomonadota; class Gammaproteobacteria; order Pseudomonadales; family Moraxellaceae; genus Faucicola. The sequence continues at coordinate 264,593 of LR733345.1, forward strand.
CATGTGTCGCATTTGCAGTTGCCCGATATGCCAGAGAAATGGGAGCACAGCGGAAAAGTCTCTACGGCTGACTACGGCAAGCCCGCGCGTATGGCGTCCGCATTAGAAATCATGACCCAAGCACCTCTTGGTAGTGCGGCGTTTTCCAATGAATTTGGTCGTCCAAATCTGGTCGGTTATTTTCGCTCATTCCAATTGGATACCTCAAAAGACCAAGATGGCAGCCAAATGCGCGGCTACCACAAACCTATTATGATTGCCGGTGGTTACGGTAATATCAAACGCAATTTGGTGGAAAAAAATCCGATTCAGCAAGGCGATTTGCTGATTGTGCTAGGCGGTCCTGCCATGCAAATCGGCTTGGGGGGTGGCGCGGCAAGTTCGGTGGATAGTGGTGAGCTTGATGAAGGCTTGGATTTTGCGTCCGTGCAACGTGACAATGCCGAGATGGAACGCCGCTGTCAAGAAGTCATTGACCGCTGTTGGGCGATGGCAGGAAATCAGCCAGATGAAGATAACAATCCGATTGTGTCGATTCATGACGTGGGGGCAGGGGGGTTGTCAAACGCCATGCCTGAGCTTGTAAATGACCACGAACTTGGGGCGGTGTTAAACTTGCGTAAAGTGCCGTCGCTTGAGCATGGCATGTCGCCAATGGCGATTTGGTCAAATGAAGCCCAAGAGCGTTATGTGTTGGCAATCCGTCCACAGAGCCGTGAACTATTTGATAGTATCTGTGAGCGCGAGCGTTGCCCGTATGCGATTTTGGGTGAAGCGACGGACGTGCGTGAGTTGGTGGTCAATGACCCACTACTCAACACCAAAGGCGATCAACAGCCAGTCGATATGCCCCTACAAGTGCTACTCGGTGGCACGCCAAAAATGCAGCGTAGCTTTAGCCGTAGCACGCCAACACTGCAAGCGTTAAACCTTGATAAAGTCGATTTGGCTGAAGCGGTCAAAGACGTGCTGCGTCATCCAACAGTTGCCAGCAAATCTTTCTTAATTAGCATTGGCGATCGTTCCATCACGGGTATGGTAGTACGTGACCAATATGTTGGACGTTACCAAGTGCCAGTAGCAGACTGTGCTGTCACCGCTTCTGCTCTCATCCCTGTCGATGGCAAACCGATGACAGGCGAGGCCATGAGTATGGGCGAGCGTACCCCAGTTGCTTTGATTAATCCTGCTGCATCTGCGCGCCTTGCCGTTGCCGAAGCCATTACCAATATCGCAGGGGCGAATATCGCCAAGCTATCAGACATTACCTTGTCGGCGAACTGGATGGCAGCCTGTGGGGAGGACAAAGAAGACCAAGCCTTGTTTGATGCGGTGTATGCCGTGGGCGAAGCGCTTTGTCCGGCACTTGGCATTGCCATTCCTGTGGGCAAAGATAGCTTGTCGATGCGGGCGAATTGGTCAGATGAGCAAGTAAACAAGTCTGTGGTGTCACCGATGTCGCTCGTTATCACTGCCTTTGCTCCTGTGCAAGATGTTACCAAAACCCTAACCCCAGAATTGCTAACCAGCTCGGCGCTTGGCGAAACCGCTTTTTATCGCTTAGACTTATCAAAAGGTCAGTTCCGCTTGGGTGGCTCAATCCTTGCCCAAACCCTAAGCCAACTGGGTGATACTTGCCCAGATTTGGATAATCCGCAAGATTTAATCAACTTTTTTGACTTTATCCAGCAAGCCAACAACCAAGGCTTAATCACGGCATATCATGATATTGGTGATGGCGGTTTGCTTGCCACCATTGCTGAGATGCAATTTACCAGTCGCCAAGGCGTGAAATTGGTGTTAACTGATGATAATTTACTCGGTCAATTGTTTGCTGAGGAACTCGGCGCGGTGATTCAAGTCAAGTCCGATAAGGTTGCCCAATTGCTTGAATTAGCTGAAAAAACAGGCGTTAGTGAGCTATTAAGCTTAATTGGTCAAAGTACCGATGAAGACAGTTTACTCATCCAAACAGCCACGCAAAATTTACGTTTTGAGCGTAGCGAGCTTGAGCAGGAATGGAGCAAAGTGGGCTACCATATCGCCAAAAACCGTGACAACCCCGAATGCGTACAACAGGCCTTTGATTTGATTGGTGATAAATCCCATCAAGGCTTAATCGCCCAAGCCAATTATGATCTCAACCAAGCGATTGAAGCCCCGTATATCAATAGCCGCAGCACACAGCCTAAAGTCGCCATTTTGCGTGAGCAAGGCGTGAATGGTCAGCTAGAAATGGCAGCAGGCTTTAAACGCGCAGGACTAGAAGCCGTCGATGTGCATATGAGTGACTTACTCAAAGGGCGTGTCAACTTGCGTGATTTTGATGGGCTCGTGGCTTGTGGTGGCTTTAGTTATGGCGATGTGCTTGGCGCTGGCGCTGGCTGGGCAAAATCGGTACTGTTCCATGATGAATTACGCATGCAATTTGTGCGATTCTTTACCCGACCAGAAACCTTCTCGCTTGGCGTGTGTAACGGCTGTCAGATGATGAGCCAGCTTAAAGACCTGATACCGGGCGCAGAGAATTTCCCCCGTTTTATCGCCAATAAATCGGCACGGTTTGAAGCGCGCACGGTGAATGTGAAAATTGAACGTACCAAGTCGGTGCTGTTAAAAGGCATGCAAGAGAGTATTCTACCGATTGCAGTGGCACATGGCGAAGGCTTTGCGACGTTGAGCGATACCGATATCGCAGGAATGAGCGCACATGGGCAAATTGTGATGCGTTATGTGGACAGTCTTGGCACAGCAACCGAGCATTATCCGCTCAATCCAAATGGCTCACCGCAAGGGGTGACAGGGATTTGTAGTACCGATGGGCGTGTGACCTTGATGATGCCACACCCAGAGCGCAATTTGATGGCGTATAACCACAGCTGGAAACCTGAAGTTTGGGACAATGACGGGGCGTGGATGCGGATGTTTAGAAATGCCCGGGCATTTTTAAGATAAAAGTTACGATGAAAGTTAAGATAAAAGTTAACATCGTTGATTTTTTTATAAAAGGGTGGCAAAAGCTGCCCTTTTTTAATGACTAATCTAACTCACCTAGGGCAATAAAGGCTGTGACGATAAAAACCTTGGCTCGGTCAAAAACTAGCAACAATTTACAAACAATACACGATTATAACGGAAAGGGATATGTTATAATAACTTAATCCTACATGGACTAAGTTAAGTTTCATTAACAATGTCTTGTAAGCCCACACAGTTTTTATAATATATCAAGGAAAATCCCATGAATAACAAACTTTTAGCCACTACCGCTATCGCAGCGTTGTTAGCCACACAATTTGCCAATGCAGAATTAATTATCTCGCAAAACGGTGAAACGCAAAAAATTGGTGAAGCCGTGGCTCAACCTGCAGTGACCACAAAAGCGCCTAAAACCGCCAAAGTAGAAAAAGTTAAGCCAAGCAATAGCACCAGTTACAAACTAGACCCAAACCACGCCAATGTACGTTTTGCGATTGATCACTTCGGTACAACGACCAACCAAGGTGGTTTCTACGGCGTAACAGGTGACCTGAACTACAATCCAGCCAAAAATACAGGCAGCATCAACGTTGATATTCCTGTCAATAGTCTTGACACGGGTAACGAACATTTTACCAACCATTTGAAATCAGCTGAATTCTTCAACGCTGAAAAATACCCAACAGCTAATTTTAAATCAACCAAATTCCATTTCAAAAATGGCAAAGTAACGAAAGTTGACGGTAACTTGACGCTATTGGGCAAAACCAACCCAGTCAGCCTAAAAGCCACTAAATTTAACTGCTACAACAGCCCAATGCTAAAAAATGCGCAAGTATGTGGCGGTGATTTTGAGACTACCATTGACCGCACCAAATGGGGTATGGATACCTATGTCAAAATGGGTTTTGCTAAAGATGTCAAACTCAACATCCAAGTTGAAGCGGTACAACAGTAAGCTTGCTTAGCGTTACCCAAAAGCCAATGTTAACGCATTGGCTTTTTTACGTTTCTACGATAGATAATTTCACAAATACTGAACTTTGCCAACACTCTTTGCACAGCTTGATTCAATTGATAAGTTAAAATATTCAAACCAATGCCATTTTTAACGACTAATAATAAAAGGAAAGTTCATGACGGATAAAACTAACAACTTAGGAACACTTGCCAAACTTGCAGGCGTGGCGACCACTGCCATTTTGACCAAAAAAGCCTTGGCTAAAACTTTCAGCCTAGGCGCAAAATCAGTAAGCAAAAAAAATCGTCAAATCTGATTCAATCAACTATAAACTCGACCCGATGCACACCAATGTGCGATTTAGCATTGACCATTTTGGTACCTCAACCAATCATGGGGGTTTTTATGGCTTGGAAGGTGACATGGTATTTGACCCCGACAATCAAACAGGGCAAATTGACCTTGATATTCCGTTGGAAAAATTGCAAACAGGTAATAAAAAATTTGATAAAGACTTAAAAAGTAAAGACTTTTTTAATGATGATAAATATCCAACTGCCCACTTTACCTCTACCAAATTTATCTTTAAAAAGGGTAAACTACACCAAATTAAAGGCAATCTAACTTTGCTCAAAAAAACTCGACCTATCACTTTGACAGCGAGCAAATTTAATGGCTATGCCAGTCCCTTACTCATGGCATATGTGTACGGTGGTGATTTTGAAACCACGATTGACCGTACCGATTGGGGGATTGATGGTTATGTCAAAATGGGTGTGAGTAAAAAAGTGAAGTTAGTCATTCAAATTGAAGCCGCTCAGCAATAATTTTTTAGTAGATAATGAAGGCAATCAAAAAGATCAGCGTTGGCTGGTCTTTTTTTATGGGACGCTAATAGGGTATCTTTCAACCAAGCCGAGTAGAATTTGTGAGCGCGGTTTCATGGGGCTGCGTTTTGATACAAAACCATACAGCACTATACAAAACGTAAATTTACAGTAGTCACACATAGCTTCATAATTTTCAAAAACCTAGACATAGCTTTATTTAATTTATTTTTGAGGAAAACTTATGAAATCATTCAATACCACAGCAAAAAACACCTTATTAGCCGCAGCGTTGGTAGTGGGTTCTGCCAATTTAACCGGTTGTGGCTATAACGCTATGCAAGCGCAAGATGAGCAAATCAACGCCTCATGGTCAGAAGTAGTCAACCAATACCAGCGCCGTGCTGACTTGATTCCAAACTTGGTGAAAGTCGTTGAGCGTTATGCCCAGCACGAACAAGCGACCTTAACCCAAGTGACACAAGCGCGCTCACAAGCGACGACTATCAATGTGAGTGCCGATGTACTCAATGACCCAGCGGCTTTCCAACGCTATCAACAGGCGCAAGATCAATTGGGCAGTGCGTTATCACGCTTGATGGCAGTTTCAGAGCGCTATCCTGACCTAAAAGCGGACAAACAATTCCAAGAGTTACAAGCACAGCTTGAAGGTACCGAAAACCGCATTACCGTGGCACGTGGTCGTTATATCCAAGACGTTCAAACTTATAACACTACCGTACGTCAATTCCCAACCAATATTACCGCAAAAGTGTTTGGTATGCATACCCGTCCAAACTTTACCGTAGCTAATGAGGCGCAAATCTCCACTGCACCAACCGTTGATTTTGGCAATAACAATACCAACACCGCAAATGCGGGCGGTCAGCCAGTGCAAAACAATGGGAACACTGCCAATGCCGGTGGTCAGCCTGTAAAAAATTCGGCTACCGCGACAGCGAAACCCTAATTCACCATTGTGAGCTGTATGATTAAGCGTTAAGAAGATTTTTTTAAATAGTCTGCTATCAGTCGGTAGCAGGCTCATTAAATAAGATTTGCATAAATTGCGAGATTGATTGTTTAAATTAGTTTTTGAATTGATTAAATCATCATAATAAAAAGATTGCATACTTTGAGGAAACACAGGTGTCATTGAATATTGTACAGACACAGCCCAATTTACCGCGCTCCCATAAACAGCCGCAAAAATTGCCATCTGGTTTTTTAGCCAAGCGGTTGCTATTAAGCACCTTCACTGCACTGACCCTGGGCATTGGGCTTGCGATGCCTATGGCAGCCGTTGCAGAAACTGCCACAGCGACAGCCAATTCCGCAACCGTGACCGCTAAGCCGGCGTTACAAGATCATAGTGTTGAGGACATGGTTGCGATCGCCAAAACCGCACAAACCAATGAAGCGCTCAATGATGCTGTACTCAATAATGATGCAATTAAAGAGACGTTAGGCAATGATGCACTGCCGATACCAGGGGTCAATACTCAAGCAACTGGCAATCAGGCAACAGCTACCGCCAATGCCCAAACGACTACTACATCCAAGCAATCAACCCAAGCTCCTGTTGCCGCTGATAAACTAATCCTAAATAACCCTGTCATTGATGAAGCAAGAATTCTATCTGCCAGTGATAAACAAGCGATTGAAACCAAACTGCGTAGTCTTAATGACCGCGGTTTGGCGCAAGCAGCCGTGGTCATTGTGCCAACCACCAATGGCGAGGATATTTTTGACTATTCAATGAAAGTTGCAGACCGCTGGAAACTGGGCAAAAAAGACACCGATCAAGGGCTGTTGATGGTTGTTGCTGTCAATGACCGTAAAATGTATATTTTAACGGGCTATGGACTTGAAGGTACCCTGCCTGATGCCGTCGCTAAACGGATTATTAGCGACGATATAACCCCAAGATTTAAACAAGGCGATTATGCCGGTGGTATCACAGCGGGAATTAATCGCATTGAAGAACGCTTGACGACCGATCCTGCTATTTTAAAGCAAGCAGATGCCAATCGAGTCAATACCAATGCCAATAGCAATGCCCAGTTAAACCAAGAAGGCGGAATACCGCTTATTTTCCTAGGCCTTTTTGGCTTTGTCGCTGGCATGATTTTGACCAGTATATTAGGGCGTTTTTTTGGTTCTATTGCTACGGCAGGTGGCATTGTAACGCTGGGTACAATCTTTGGTGCAGGGTTACTGGGCAGTATGTTTGTGGCATTTATTGTCTTTTTATTTTTGCTATTTCGAGGTGGCGGTGGTGGTCGCGGGGGCAGAGGCGGCGGTGGGGTTGTATTCCTACCGGGTGGCGGCTTTGGCGGCGGTGGATTTGGTGGTGGCGGTTTTGGCGGTGGTGGATTTGGTGGCGGCGGTGGCGGCTTTGGCGGCGGCGGCGCTGGTGGCGATTGGTAATCAGTAGTCAGTAATTGGGTAGTGATTAAAAAATTATTTTAAATTTACCCCTTATCATCAACTATATACTTCATTATTTTTTATGGAATTTTCATGAGCACAAATGACCCAATAACTGCAACGAATGGTGCCAACGAAGAAACCATGGCTTACACCTCGCCGATGGCGACAGTGACTTCCACTGTGCCAAGTTGGGCTAGATGGTGGCGTCAAGTTGCGTTTATACCTAGCCTGCACAATCGCTGGTTAACGCCTACTGCCCAACAGCAGTTAAATCAAGCAATTACCGAAGCTGAGCAAGGGCATCGCGGTGAAGTGGTGCTAGTGATTGAGAATCATTTGCCCATTTCGTCCGCACGGCTACAAAACAGCCGAGACAGAGCGATCGAAGTTTTTGGGGATTATCGCGTCTGGGATACGCAGGATAATACTGGGGTGTTGGTGTATCTTAATATCTGTGAGCGGCGTCTGGAGATTGTCGCCGATAGAGGCATCAATAGCCATGTGATGCCAACCATGTGGCAAGCGATGTGCGACAAGGCTATCGAAGGTATGAAAGCCAATCGACATATTGATAGCTTGGTTGCGCTATTGGGCGATGTGGGGCAATTGCTTCGTCAATATTACCAATTAGACAATGACCCAAGCGGCAACGAAATCGCTGACAAGATGATTTTTATAAAGTAGTTTTAAACTTAATTAGCATATTGCGATGATGCAATCCCACCAAAAGCGATGTCACCCATCGCTTTTTTTATTGCTCAGCTTTTAATACCCAACAGTAAGCGGGTAAACTTCAAAATTTGGTAGCAAGAATTATCTTTGCGGCGCTAAAAAATTGCGTTAAGGCTCGACAAAAGAATCGACAAATTTTGCTAGGCGAAATGATAAAATTTTACCTATAATGAAACCGACATACCGCCACTCAGGTTGTTAGACAATTAGGCAATTAGACCAGTCGTCATGTTAGCGATCAATCATTACTTATAAAAATTTTGAGGGAATTCCATGCCAACGCTCACCAATAATATTGCTGATAGTATCGGTCAATTTTATCTCGGTCAAGACGTGTACCCAGAGCGTACACAAGGTCAAGCAACCCTATATGATGCAGCTGACTTAACAACCCATGCGGTGATTATCGGGATGACGGGCTCGGGTAAGACGGGTTTGGGGATTAGCTTACTGGAAGAAGCTGCGCTAGATAATATTCCGGTAATTGCGATTGACCCCAAAGGTGACTTGGGTAATTTAGCATTGACGTTCCCAAATTTGGCAGCCAGTGATTTTGAGCCGTGGATTGATAGCGGCATGGCAAATCAAGCGGGTATGAGTGTGGCAGAGTTTGCCAAGCAAACTGCAGAAAACTGGCAACAAGGGCTTGGCAAAAGTTTTCAAACCCTGGAGCGTGTGCAAGCACTCAAAGTCGCCAATCGTGTCAGTGTCTATACCCCAGGTAGCGAGAATGGCTTACCGATTGCCCTACTTGGCAATCTCGTGCCGCCGCCCGATAGTGTCAAAAATGATGGCGAAGGTTATGCTGAGTATATCGATGCGACAGTGTCGGCACTGTTGGTGCTATTAAAAGTTGATGGGGATAACCTTGCACCCGAGCATGTGTTTTTGGCACAGCTACTTAAAAACGCCTGGGACAACAACCAAACTTTAACCTTGGTGGATTTGATTACCCAAATCCAAACGCCACCGTTCGACAAAATCGGCATCCTGCCGCTGTCACAAGTGTTTGCGGATAAAGACCGTAGCGCACTGGCGATGAAGCTCAACACGCTTTTGGCATCGCCGAGTTTTGCCAGCTGGCTTAAAGGCATGCCGCTGGATGCTGGCGCACTGTTTTATGATAAAAACGGCAAAGCACAAACCAGTGTGCTCAATATTGCCCATCTATCCGATGATGAGCGTTTATTTTTTGTCACCTTGTTGCTCACCAATTTATTGGGCTGGATGCGCCGTCAGCAAGGCACCTCAACCTTGCGGGCAATTTTGTACATGGATGAAGTGTTTGGCTATTTACCGCCGATTGGCAATCCATCGACCAAAGTATTGCTATTGACCCTGCTAAAACAAGCGCGTGCATTTGGTTTGGGGATTGTGTTATCGACCCAAAACCCAGTGGACTTGGACTACAAAGCCTTATCCAATGCGGGTACTTGGTTTATCGGACGGTTGCAGACTGCCCAAGACCGTGAACGGGTGATGGATGGCTTGCTCTCTGCCAGTGGCAGCAGTGGACTGGACAAAGCGGCGCTCAATGCGTGGTTTGATAAACTCGGTAAACGCCAATTTTTACTGCACAATGTGCATGACGCCAGCCCTGTGATTTTTAGCACCCGCTTCACGCTCAACTACTTATCAGGACCGCTTAGCAAACAAGCCATAGCACAGCTCAAAGCCAATAGCCAAGCGCCTGCTCCTACCGACCCAGCGCAAACGCAAGCCACCGCGCCTGCCATCAATCCATTAGCAAGTACCATGAGTCAGCCGCCGGCCTTGCCCAAGGATGTGGGCTTGTATTATGCCCCCAAAGACATGGCGGGCGATGGGCAAACCTTCTATGAGCCTACTGCCTTCGCCTATGCGCGGGTATTTTTTAATGACAAAAAATCAGGCGCCCAAAGTCAGCAGCAGGTATTATTAACCACAGCATTTGGTGAGCCGCCGTTGGTGGTAGATTGGCATCAAGCGATTTTAAGTGATTTGACCTTTGAGCAGTTACAATCGGCTCCGCACCAACCTGCTGTGCTCAAACAACTGCCTACCCAAGCACTTGACAAGGCATCATGGAAAATTTGGGAAAAAGCGGTGAAAGAAGCCATCCGTCAGCAGCAAGTGTTAAATTTGTGGTATGTCGATAGTTTAAAGCTGTATAGCGAAGTGGCAGAGAGCGAAGAAGCCTTCCGCAATCGGCTCATCGTACCGTTGCATGAGCAGCGTGATATCGCCATTGCCCAGCTGCGTGATAGCTTTGCTAAAAAACAAGACGCGCTAGCCAAAAAACTGCAAGCCGCCAATGAAAAATACCAACAACAAGCCGCCGAGTCGAGCAAAGGCTGGCTGGATGCAGGGGTCAGTATTGGCTCTGCGGTCTTAGGCGCGTTTATGGGGCGCAAGGCGTTGTCACAGACCAATATTAATAACGTCAAACGCGCCATGAACTCGGTGGGCGATATCAATGCCACCAAACAAACCGTCGCAGAGCTTGATGCGATTCGCCTGCAGCTACAGCAGGAGTTAGACAGCATTGGGCAGCAGTTACAAAGCCAAATCGACACCTTGGCAACCACGTATGATGCCCAGTCAATAGCACTTGATACGGTACAGATTGCCCCAGCAGCGAAGGATATCACGGTGTTGTTGGTCGGCGTGTTGTATCAGCCGCTATAAACAGACGCAATATAAATCTTTTGGTTCTATCAAATTTCGCGGAATGCGGTATGACCTTAACGTCTGAATACGAACAGCAAGCCCAATATTTTCTTGCCAACATCTATGCCAGTGGCAATGGCATCGCTGCCGATGCCCATCATACTTAGGATATCTACTTGATGGTTTTTGATAGCTTATTTTTGTTATCAAGCCTTTCTTATTCAGCGTTTCATTGATGGCTTTTTAACAGCCATTGCTTTATTTTTCACCAACTGCACCAATTATAATGCCTATGCGCCAAATGTAGCCAAAATGAGATACGCTGCGCCTAGGATGCGTTCACGAATTTGTAGGATGATTGACCTATAATTGCAACACATTAAAAGGAAAAAGCATGACACCCGTAGATATTATTACTAGTAAAGAAATGAGCGATATTGCACAAATTGTCAAACTTCATGATATTGATGTTCCCTTAGTCGCTGTGTATTGCGGCTCTCGCAAAGGCAATGACCCTGTCTATGTCCAATCGGCGCATGAGCTGGGCAAGGCATTGGTTAAAGCGGGGTTAGGTCTGGTGTATGGCGGTGCGGTGATTGGCTGTATGGGCGCGGTTGCTGATGGTGTGATTGAAAAAAACGGTATTGCCGTGGGCGTGATTCCTGAATTTATGATGGATCGAGAAGTGGCGCATGGTGGGCTGACGCGTCTGCATTTGACCGATACCATGCATACCCGTAAAGCCATCATGGCAGAGTACGCCAGTGCCTTTATCACCTTGCCAGGTGGGCTTGGCACGCTTGAGGAAATCATGGAAATTGCCACTTGGCGACAGCTATATCAACATGAAAAACCGATGATTATTCTCAATATCAATGGTTTTTATGACAAATTGGTTGAACATCTACAGTTTACCGCTGAACAAGGCTTTATGAAACCAGAAGATTTACAGCGATTAATCGTTTGTAATACTGTCGCCGATGCCATTGAACTACTCAAACCGATTGTTAAGATGCCAGACACGATGAATGTGAATAAAATCTAACCTTGTGAGTAGCAAAAAAAAGACCTCAATTAAGGTCTTTTTTTGTATTTTTTTTTATCAATGTTATCTAGTCGAAAATCTTACCACGATTCATAATCCCATTGGGGTCAAACACTTGCTTGATGGCGCGCAAATAATCAATTTCTTCGTCAGGACGGGTGTAATTAAGATACGGCTTTTTGGTCATCCCCACGCCATGCTCCGCTGAGATAGAGCCGTTGTATTTTTGCACCGTTTCAAACACATACTTGTTGACCACTTGGCATTTTTCAAAAAATTCGTCTTTGCTAAGGTTTTCTGGTTTTAAAATATTTAAGTGTAAATTACCATCGCCGATATGCCCAAACCAGCACACTTGAAAATCCGGATAGTTTTGGCTAACAATGGCATCGATATCCGCGATAAACTCTGGCACGCGGCTGATGAGCACGGAGATGTCATTTTTGTACGGGGTAAATACCGAGATGGTCTCGGAGATATACTCGCGCAGTTTCCATAGCTCTTGGGCTTGGTGAATCGATTGGCTCATCACCCCATCAAGCACCCAGCCTTCGCTCATACAGTCTTCAAAAATCTGCATCGCCATGTCCATAATCGGCTCGTAGGGCGCTTCAAATTCGAGTAGCGCATAAAACGGCGCATCGGTTTCAAACGGTTTTTGTACATGCCCTGTGGCAAGTAATTTATCAACTGCGACATGATCAAAAAATTCAAACGCGGTCAAATCCATTTTGCTTTGAAAGGCTGACAAGATTTGCATGATATTGGCAAACTCTGGCACACCAAGCACCATGACAGTTAGGTTCTTGGGCTGACGCTCTAGTTTGACTTGCACTTCAGTGACAATGCCTAAGGTACCTTCTGCCCCAATAAACAAATGACGCAAGTCATAACCGGTGGCATTTTTTATCATGCCTTTGTTCAAATGCAAAATATCGCCTTTACCTGTCACTACGGTAAGACCTAATATCCAGTTGCGGGTCATGCCGTATTTGATGACTTTGATACCGCCGGCATTGGTGCCAATATTGCCACCAAGCTGGCTTGAACCGGCTGACGCAAAGTCCACGGGATAGTATAACCCTTGACTGTCAGCAAAGTCTTGCAGCGCTTTGGTGACAATACCGGCTTCCACTTCCACCATACGGTCTGCAGGGTAGAAGCCCAATACTTGGTGCATTTTATCAAGGCTAATTACCACCTCGCCATTGGCGGCAACCGCCCCTGCAGATAGACCGGTACGACCACCGCTTGGGGTGATGACGATGTTAAGCTCATTACATAGCTTGACGATGGCTTGCACTTGCTGGGTGGATTTTGGGAAGACAATGGCGCTGGCATTGGGTTCAAAATGCTTGGTCCAATCTTTGCCCCAAAAGCCCAAACTGTCCGCATCGGTTTTGATTTGGTGTTCGTCAAATCCTTGCTGGCGTAGTTGTTCAATGAGCGTATTGATGGCGGTCTGATTAGCAATCATAGTGTGGCTTTTACCCATATGTTTATACAGATTGAAAAGGTTTTTGAGGCTCTATCATAGCATAACTAACGGCATAAATTTTGACAAAAACACTGGCGATTGATGAAGAATTTTTTACCCATAAGACAAAAAAATCATGCCATCTTGCTGGAATTTCACCACAAAAAACCCAGCAAGTGTGATAGGATAATTGACTAAAAATACTGACTAGGAGTTTGTTATGGCACAAAATCTATCACTTGAGAAAGACAAAATTCGCTTTTTGATGCTTGAAGGCTTGCATGACAATGCCTTTAAAGTGCTGTCAGAGGCGGGCTATCACAATGTTGAGAACATCAAAACCGCCTTAGACCCTGAAGAGCTTATCGAAAAAATCAAAGACGCCCATTTTATCGGCATTCGTTCTCGCACCCATTTGACCCGCGATATTTTAGAAAAAGCCGAAAAACTCATCGCCATTGGCTGTTTTTGTATTGGCACCAACCAAGTGGACTTGGAAGCTGCCCGTGAGCTGGGTATCCCTGTCTTTAATGCCCCTTATTCTAACACCCGCTCTGTGGCAGAATTGGTAATTGCCGAAATCATCATGCTGATGCGCGGTATTCCTGAAAAAAACGCAGTGGTACATCGTGGCGGCTGGAACAAATCTGCCAAAGACAGCTATGAAGTGCGCGGCAAAACTTTGGGTATCGTGGGTTATGGCTCTATTGGCACTCAGTTATCAGTACTCGCTGAAAGCCTTGGGATGAAAGTCATCTATCATGATGTGGTCACCAAATTACCACTGGGCAACGCCACCCAAGTGGGAAGCCTAGAAGAACTGCTTGGTAAAGCCGATGTGGTCACCTTGCATGTGCCAGATTTGCCAAGTACGCGTAACATGATTACCGCCACGGAATTGGCGGCCATGAAGCCAGGCGCACATCTTATTAATGCGGCGCGTGGCAAATGTGTGGATATTGATGCGCTGGCAGCAGCCCTACAAAGCGGTCATATCTTGGGCGCGGCGATTGACGTGTTCCCCAAAGAGCCAAAATCAGCGGGTGAAGAATTTGAATCACCACTGCGCGCGTTTGACAATGTGATTTTGACACCGCATATCGGTGGCTCAACCCAAGAAGCCCAAGCCAATATCGGTCTTGAAGTGGCAGAAAAATTCGTGCGTTACTCTGATATGGGTGATACCGCAACCTCAGTGAATTTCCCAAATGTTAGTATGCCGCAAAAAGAAGGCACGCATCGTTTGCTACATATCCACCAAAACGTGCCTGGCGTGTTGTCACAGATTAACAAATCCTTTGCCGATGCCAATATCAATATCTTTGCCCAAAGCCTGATGACGGAAGAAGATGTGGGCTATTTGGTGATGGATGTGGGTAGCGGTGATTCTGCGCAAGCGGTTGATGCCTTAAAAAACATTCCAGAAACCATTCGCGTGCGGGTGTTGTTTTAATTTTAGATTTGAATGGAAAAACCAACTTTGATAAGTTGGTTTTTTATTTACCAGTTGATTTTACTAAGCTCATCAAGTAAAGCAGGTTTCTTAGGTTTACTGCTAAAACGCAGTTGCCAGGCTTCTACCAATTGTTTAAATGGCATCTTATCGTCTGGCAGTAAAGCAATAATGGTTTGGATATAGCGCGCAAGCTCGGCATACTCTGAGCGACTGGCGACTTTTTCAATGCGGTTTTTTAATTGACCAATGAAAGTTTTAATCAACCAGTCTTTATCTGCATCCATCAATATATCATGGTAATCAAACAATAATTTATCAATGGGATATTTTTTAGTAAGCGCAATTAAAGCGGTTTGTTCATTTTCTATGGCGTAAAAAGCTGCCAGTTGAGTAATGCTAGCATCACCACGACGCCATAAGTCATCTGTTGCTGGTAAGTCACGAATTAGTTTTGCTTGCGCTTGTTTTTTTGCCAACTCCCACTCATCTAGGCTAAATGTGGCTTTCCATGCCAAAAAGCTATGTTTATCAAAGTTACCATATCTAAAGGCACTTTCAAAATGGTGCTTGCGATAAATGGCCGTTGTATCGATATCGGTAGGGTATTGTTGCGCAATTGCTAGTAGTTGTTCCTCCCAATAATGGATAATGCCTGGATAGTTTTGCTGTTTAGCCAGTGCAATCCCTTCATTGATTAACGTAATGGCTTGTGTTACTTGGCCATGCTCTAAACACTCTTTAACAAATAACAGGCGAATATCTTTAAACCCTTTAAAATTATTTAGGGTATAGTAATATTCTTGTTTTTTATTTAAATACTTTAATAATCCAAGCTTTAACGCCACCAGTCTTGGTACGCTATATTCGGCACCATTGCGTTTGGTTTGGCGATTAATTCCTTTTTCTAGCCATGTCAAGGCCGTATCATACTTGTGTTGAACAATCAAAAAGTCGAACCACAAGCGCTGTAACATTAGAAAATTGTCTGTGGCATGTTGAGCCCAATCTTCAAAAAAAGTTTCTAGATTGGTAAAGGTATGAGCCGTTATCTGGTGGTGTTCAGGCAATTGATAGTGCGTAAAATGCTGTTCTAAGCCCATATAACCATAATCATTATGGTTAAACAAAAGTTTACCAAATAGTTGTAAAGCTGGATATAATAACTCAGCAATATCTGACTCATCGACAACTTCACCCACACTATCAATAATTTGATTCACCCAGTAAATACAAGCCTCAAGTTGAAATTTTGGCGCATAAACAAATTTTTCTAGTAATTGAGTAAAAGGTTGGGTCTTTTCATTCCAATCATATTCATAATAGTATTCGTAATAACTGTCTTCATCAAAGTCATCTAAATCTAAAATACTATCAATACGCTGATAAATGGTTTTTAAGATTTCTTGGTCACTGATAACGCTGTCATTGCTATCTGGTGAATTTTCTGCGCTACAAAAGAAGGTGTTAGGTTGATTAGACAATTGACTCACCCAAAAAATCCAATCTTGCGCTATTTCTGGCTGTTGATTGACGAGCGTGAGAATAAATTCACGCAACTGTTCGGCATTAAATTGTTGTAATTGTTGAACCAGCGGTTCAGAGGTATCGTGAATGGTGATAGTTTTTAGGTTAAATTTATCGGGAGATAAAGTGCGAAGTTGGTATAGCGCGGCAACCATATGCTTACAATCATCATCATAGTCGCAATTACAGCGCATAGACTGGATATCGATGTCGCTATTAAGGGTCACATTAATAGATAGCTTGACCTTATAATGCGACTGGTAAGAACCTTTGACGTTAACTGACCAACTATGATCGTTTTCTTGAATAAACTTACCCACATAATGGTTATCAAAATAATTTTTCCCACGCTGTAAAATGGTGGGTGAAAAGTAGGATTCAAATTGGGATAGTTTCATGAGATTTTGCCTTTTAAGGCTTAAAAATGGCTAGTCAATAAAAATCCCATTGTAAATAAAATGGGATTCTTTACTCAATTAAAATTACTTCGCAATCTTTTTATATTTCATGCGTTTTGGCTCGGCATCCGCGCCCAACTGTTTTTTGCGGTATGCCTCAAACTCTGAGTAGTTACCATCAAACCAAATCGGACCTTCTTCTTCAAACGCCAAAATATGGGTGGCAATACGGTCTAAGAACCAGCGGTCATGCGACACCACCATCACCGTACCAGGGAACACTTCCACCGCATCTTCAAGCGCGCGCAACGTCTCGACATCAAGGTCGTTTGATGGCTCATCGAGTAACAGCACGTTTGCCCCTTGTTTTAAGGTTTTGGCAAGTTGCAGACGGTTACGCTCACCACCCGACAGGCTACCGACCAGTTTTTGTTGGTCTTGACCTTTAAAGTTAAAGCGTCCGATATAGGCACGGCTAGGCGTGGTGTATTCGCCCACGGTAATCATATCAAGACCGTCGGAGACTTCTTCCCACACGGTTTTTTTGTCGTCAAGCTCATCGCGCACCTGTCCCACATACGCCACTTTCACTGATTCACCGACTTCAACTGTACCCGTGTCTGGCTTGTCTTTACCCGTAATCATGTTGAACAAGGTCGTTTTACCTGCACCATTGGGTCCGATAATCCCCACAATCGCCATCGGTGGCACAGTGAAGGATAGGTTTTCGTATAGCAAACGGTCGCCAAATGATTTTGAGATATTGTTGACTTCAATGACTTTGTTGCCAAGACGTGGTCCTGGTGGAATGTAAATTTCAGCGGTTTCGTTACGCTGTTGGAACTCTTTGGAATTTAATTCCTCAAAGCGTTGTAAGCGTGATTTGGATTTGGCTTGCTGACCTTTTTGGTTTTTACGCACCCATTCAAGCTCTTGTTTCAGCGCTTTGGCAAAGGCTTCTTCTTGCTTTTGCTCTTGCTCTAGGCGTTTATTTTTTTGCTCAAGCCACTCGGTATAGTTACCTTGATAAGGGTAGCCATAGCCACGGTCAAGCTCCAAAATCCATTCGGCAACGTTATCAAGGAAATAACGGTCATGGGTAATCGCTACAATAGTGCCGCTATAGTCTTTTAAGAAATGCTCAAGCCAAGCGACTGATTCGGCGTCTAAATGGTTGGTCGGTTCGTCAAGGAGCAGCATATCGGGTTTGGATAGCAATAGACGGCACAGGGCGACGCGGCGTTTTTCACCACCCGATAATTTGCTTACGTCAGCATCCCACGCCGGTAGACGCAGCGCATCGGCGGCTTTTTCTAGTTGGTTGTTGAGGTTATGGGCGTCCCACGCTTGGATGATGTCTTCCATTTTGCCTTGTTCGGCGGCAAGTTTATCAAAGTCGGCATCGGGCTCGGCGTATTCGGCGTAGATTTCATCAAGGCGGGCAAGGGCATCTAGGGCTTCACGCACACCATCTTCAACATTGCCGCGCACGTCTTTGGCAGGGTCTAGCTGCGGTTCTTGCGCAAGGTAGCCAATCTTGATACCCGCTTGCGCACGCGCTTCACCATTATACTCGGTGTCCACGCCTGCCATGATTTTAAGCAAGGTTGATTTACCCGCACCATTGAGACCCAGTACACCGATTTTTGCACCGGGAAAAAAAGACAGGCTGATGTCTTTTAGGATTTCCCGTTTGGGTGGAACAATTTTTGATACCTTGTTCATGGTATAAATATATTGAGCCATGTTTTTCCTGTTTAAGTTAGCTAATAGCAAGTGAAGGTAAGGCGTATCATACACGCCAAAAAATTTGAAAAATGGTAAGATTTAACCGCTTATTATCGCATTGTTAACGGGGTGGGGCAAGGCAAAAGCCTAGTGAAAAATCATTTGCAAACCCCATACCGAATAGGCAAAAACTTTTACAAGTCATGAACAGTGGCTGTGCTACTATCAAACGGCAAATAACCAAGCGACAAATAACTAAGTCACAAATAGCATAGTAGACAAAAAAATACACAAGGAGACAACCATGTCGGATTTACAATTATCGATTCACCATAACCAGCATTCCCAACGCTTTGAAACCACCGTTGAAGGCACTACTGCTTACATTAGCTATGTGGATAATGGTGATGTCATCGTATATGACCATACCATTGTGCCAGACGCGATTGGCGGGCGCGGCATTGCAGGGGCATTGACCAAGCACGCGCTAGACTATGCCCGCAAGCAAGGTAAAAAAGTCGTGCCAGCCTGCTCGTATGTGGCAAGCTATCTGCAAAAGCACCCCGAATACAGTGATTTAAAAATCCAATGATTTAAAAATACAGTGATTTAACAGCTTAAAATTTTATCAATGGGTCAACACGCCAATAAAAAAAACCACATAGGTTAATGTGGTTTTTTATAGTTAGGGTTTGCTGATTATTTTTTCTTGGTAGGTCCAAGTAGCATACCCATTTGGCGACCTTCAACTTTTGGTTGTTGTTCAACATTGGCAACATCGGTGGTATCGGCAATGACTTTTTCAAGCTGCTGCAAGCCAATTTGTTGGTGAGCCATCTCACGACCACGGAAGCGAATGGTGACTTTGACTTTGTCTTGGTCTTCCAAAAACTCACGGATTTTACGAAGTTTGACTTGATAGTCGGCTTCTTCCGTACCAGGACGCAATTTGATTTCTTTAAGCTGCGTTTGTTTTTGGTTCTTTTTGGCTTCTTTGGCTTTTTGTTTTTGGTCGTACAGATATTTTCTGTAGTCCATCACTTTGGCAACAGGAGGCTGAGCGTCTGGTACTATCTCGACCAAATCCAACTCAGCATCACGGGCGGCCTGCAAAGCCGTTTTTATATCCACAACACCAACTTGTTCGCCGTCTTCTTTGACTAAGCGTACCTCTTTGGCACGAATTTCCTCGTTGATGTCTAATCGGTTTGAACTCTTAATAATACTTACTCCTACGCTGTTTTTGATTTGACGCGCCCTTTTTGGGCGGTCGCTTGGTTAACCAAGTCGATAAAGGCGTCGATACTCATCACGCCAAGGTTGTCACCTTCGCGAGTACGGACGTTAACTTGGTTGCTTTCTACTTCTTTATCACCCATGACAATCATATAAGGAATACGTTCAAGGGTGCGTTCTCTAATTTTAAAGCCAATTTTCTCATTACGCAAATCGGTGATGACACGAAGTCCGGCTTCATTCAATTGTTCGGCGACTTTTTGACAGGCTTTGGCTTGGTTGTCGGTAATATTCATGACAACGACTTGCTGCGGTGCAAGCCAGACTGGCATCCAGCCGGCGTAATGCTCTATAAGCATACCGATAAAGCGTTCAAATGACCCTAAAATCGCACGGTGCAGCATGAGTGGTGTTTCACGTTCGCCTTGTTCATTCACAAATTCTGCATCTAGGCGTTCTGGCATATTCGGGTCAACTTGAATTGTACCGCATTGCCATAGACGTCCTAAGCAGTCTTTTAGGCTAAACTCGATTTTTGGACCGTAGAATGCCCCCTCACCGGGTAGATATTGCCAGTCAAGCCCCGCGCTATCTAATGCATCCGCTAACGCTTTTTCAGCAAAATCCCAAGATTCTTCTGTACCCACTCGTTTTTCTGGACGGGTTGAAAGCTTAATTTGGATGTCATCAAAACCAAAGTCTCTATAGACTGATAAAGTCAATTTGATAAAATCGGCGACTTCTTCTTTTAACTGGCTTTGTGAGCAGAAAATATGCGCATCATCTTGCACGAAACCGCGCACGCGCATCAAGCCATGCAGTGAACCCGACGGCTCGTTACGGTGACAAGAGCCAAACTCGGCAAGGCGCAGTGGCAAATCACGGTACGATTTTAACCCTTGATTGAACACTTGTACGTGACACGGGCAGTTCATCGGTTTGATGGCAAAGTCGCGGCTTTCCGAGGCAGTGGTAAACATATTGGCGGCATAGTTGCCCCAGTGTCCTGATTTTTCCCAAAGGCTGCGGTCAACCACTTGCGGGGTTTTGATTTCAAGATAGCCGTTATCTTTTTGTATTTTGCGCATATACTGCTCAAGCACTTGCCACATCGTCCAGCCATTGGGATGCCAAAACACCATACCAGGCGCTTCTTCTTGCATGTGAAATAAATCAAGCGCTTTACCGATTTTACGGTGGTCGCGTTTTTCCGCTTCTTCGATACGCTGGATATAGGCTTTTAGGTCTTTTTTATCTGCCCAAGCGGTACCGTAAATACGTTGAAGTTGCTCGTTTTTGGCATCACCGCGCCAGTAGGCACCACTCATTTTGGTGAGTTTAAAGGCTTTTAAGAAACGGGTATTGGGCACGTGTGGTCCACGGCACATATCAACATATTCTTGGTGATAGTATAAACCCATTTGGGTTTCATTCGGCATATCTTCGATAAGACGTAATTTATAAGTCTCGCCACGGTCTTGGAATACTTTGATAACCTCGTCACGCGGTGTCATTTTTTTGATAACATCGTAATCTTGGTTAATCAATTGCGTCATGCGCGCTTCGATTTTTTCCATGTCTTCTGGCGTAAACGGG
This sequence comes from Enhydrobacter sp. 8BJ, assembly GCA_902506225.1. GTDB lineage: Bacteria > Pseudomonadota > Gammaproteobacteria > Pseudomonadales > Moraxellaceae > Faucicola. The sequence continues at coordinate 285,634 of LR733345.1, forward strand.
CGCTCGCTGTAGATATCGTAATAAAAACCCTCTTCAATCACAGGACCGATAACCATCTTTACCTCAGGATACAGCTGTTTGACAGCATGACCCAGTAAGTGAGCGGTCGAGTGGCGAATGATTTCCACACCTTCCTCGTCTTTTGGCGTGATGATTTGAACGCTGGCGTCTTCGCTAATCGGGTCACACGCATCAACTAATTTGCCGTTGACACGTCCTGCAACGGTGGCTTTGGCAAGCCCTGCGCCGATACTTTGCGCCACTTCCATGACTGACGTTTGCCCATCAAATTGTTTAATATCGCCGTTTGGTAAGGTAATGGCTACCATAATTGCTCCTGTTGTCCTTTGGCAGTGATGACCGTTACTATCGGTCATGTAACCGTGAGAGATGGGAATAAAAAAAGGGAAAAACTCTGCCAATCCAGACTTACCGTGTCTCGATAGGCATTACAATCCCATGAATTCGTCGCTTTGCAAAAAGCGTAAACAAGATATTATAGCAAATTGCGGTGATGAAACCAACTTGCTGATTGAATTGCTTGCAGTGATGACAGAAAATGAGGCAGCTCACGATAGCCGTGTAAAAAAATACTGTAATAGTCGACAGCTAATGATTGGTATCTGCAATTTGACTGGGTGTCTTGACACTAAGCTGTGGGGTCTTTAGCCGAACAAGTTACAGGAATAATCTAGATTACCCATGCCAAAACTTATATAACTACAGGATAGTGAGTGCTATGCTTCATAACAATACGATTGATTAAGGGCATTTTTATGTCAGTTGATTTTTCCAATACATTAATTGTGGCGGTCTCTGCCACGGCATTGTTTGACCTATCAGAGTCTGAGCGGTTTTTTCAACAAGCGTTAACCGAAGATCCAGAAACGGCGATTGATAAATTTCGCAGCTATATGATTGAACGCGAAAATGACCCACTGCAAACCGGGACGGGTTATCCGCTTATCAAAGCCTTACTCAATCTCAATCAGCATTGTGCAGCCCATGACAAGGGCGAGGGCATAGCTGCGCCCATGGTTGAAGTGGTGATTATGTCAAAAAACAGCCCAGATACCGGTATTCAAGTATTAAATGCGCTGCGTAGTCATGGACTACCGATTAGTCGCTCGGCATTTACCTCAGGTGAAGGGGTGGCGGATTATGTGGCAGATTTTAAGGTGGATTTGTTTTTGACCACCAATCATGACGATGCCCAGCAAGTCACCGATGCAGGCGTGTGTGCCTGCGCGATTTTGGATGCACCGCCCATTGATATGAAAGAGCTAGACACCAATCAGCTACGCATTGCATTTGATGGCGATGCTGTGTTATTTGATGAAGCAGGGGAACTATTGTCTCGCCAGCAAGGACTCAAAGCGTTTCATGAGTATGAAGCCAAAATGAGTGATGTGCCAATGAACAAAGGCCCGTATGCGGATTTTTTAATTAAACTCTCTAAACTACAAAAACGCCTGCCTGCTAAAATCAAACATCCACCGATTCAAATTGCACTGGTGACTGCGCGCAATGCGCCTGCTGATTTGCGGGCGATTAAGACATTACGTGATTGGGGCGTCAATGTGGATTTGGCGTTCTTTTTAGGTGGCTTGGATAAACGCCATGTACTGCAAACCTTTGCCCCGCATATTTTCTTCGATGACTCCATTCATAATTACGAATCTGCTAAAGGCGTAGTACCTTCAGGGCTAGTGCCTTATAGCTCAAAATCAAAATTGTATGTCAAACAAGCGGATGCCACGGCAAGCCAAAACCTTGTTGAGATTCATCAAGGATAAAATTCATAGGTTTTATAAAAAATCCCATATAAAAAAATACCGCTTATGGTAAGCGGCATTTTTTATTGAATATTGGATTAGTGGTCAGATGCACCTGACGCACCGATACCGGTTAATGAACGTACATACTGTGCATCAAAGCCTTTTCTATCTAACTCAGCGCGTGGTGAGTTGTCAGTGATAGAGGCGATCCACGCTAGAATGAAGGTCACAGGCATACTAAATAACGCCACGTTTTTGTATGGGAAAGCCGGTGATTCGTGTTTCATGATATCTACCCAAACCGCAGGTCCTAAGATAATCAGTAACACTGCGACTGCTAAGCCTGCAAACCCACCGATGACCGCACCACGAGTGGTTAAACCACGCCAGAACATCGCTAACAAAAGAATCGGGAAGTTGGCCGATGCCGCGACCGCAAATACCAAACTTGCAATGAACGCAAGGTTTTGGTTTTCAAAGATAATACCGGTCACGATTGACAATAAACTTAACGCAACCACGGTAATTTTTGATGCACGCATCTCTTGTTCAGGTCTCGCTTGACCTTTTCTGATAACACTCGCATACAAGTCGTGGCTGACCGCTGAAGCGCCTGATAAAGTCAAACCTGCCACCACCGCTAGGATAGTCGCAAAAGCTACCGCCGAGATAAAGCCTAAGAATAAGTTACCACCCACGGCATGAGACAAGTGAATCGCTGCCATGTTGGCACCACCGATGAGTGCCTGTGAGCTTACGCCATCTTTAACGATTGTCGTGAAATAATCTGGATGTTCAGCTAGGATAACGATAGCACCCAAACCAATGAGAACGATCATGAAATACACGTAAGCAATACAGCTAGCGGCCACTAATACAGATTTACGGGCTTGTTTGGCATCTGGCACGGTGAAGAAGCGCATTAGTACGTGTGGTAAACCTGCTGTACCAAACAATAGACCCAAACCTAATGAGACAGACTCAATAGGATTGTTCACCAATTTACCAGGTGACAAGATTGCTTCATGTTTGCTATGGACAGCGACGGCTGACTTAAATAAATTGTCAAAGCTAAAGCCTACATGATTCATGACCATAAATGCCATGAAAGTCGCACCCGACATCAGCAAAATAGCTTTGATAATCTGTACCCAAGTGGTGGCTAGCATACCGCCAAATAGTACATAAATCATCATCAAAATACCCACGACTAGTACAGCATAGATATAGTCCAAACCAAATAATAACTCAATTAGTTTACCCGCGCCCACCATCTGCGCAACCAAATATAGCGCAACGACGACCAAGGTACCGGATGCAGCAAAAATACGTACTGGGGTTTGGGAAAAACGATAAGATGCCACATCTGCGAAGGTAAATTTACCCAAGTTACGTAGCCGCTCAGCGATTAAGAATAAAATAATCGGCCAACCAATCAAGAAGGCTAGCGTATAAATCATGCCATCATAACCGACGGTAAAAACCATACTCGATAACCCCAAAAAGGTTACCGCTGACATATAGTCCCCGGCAATGGCGATCCCGTTTTTGGTACCTGAGATACCGCCGCCCGCGGTATAAAAGTCGCTAGCGGTTTTGTTTTGTTTTGACGCCCAGTAAGTAATACCGAGTGTTGCCAAAACGAAAATCAAGAACATGATAATGGCTGAAATATTCAGCGGTTGTTTTTTTACTTCGCCTTCCAGGGCGCCAGCTGCCCATGCTGGCATCTGTGCCATCAGACCCATTAGCGTCAAGCTTGCGGCAGTTGAAACCTTGCCGATACGCTTGCTAAAGCCTTTAACAGTCACGCTGTTATACTGTTTTTGTAACATGCCACCCTCCATGGTGTCAAAACTGATGTCAAAATTGTTATAAAAAGTACAATTTTAAAATTGAAAACCCAACACAATCCCTGTGGGGTTATACTTTACCACTGTTGATATCATCGATAACCTTACGAGTCATCGTATCAAATTCACCGTTTGCTTTTTTGACATATATCCAAGTGATGAGTGGTACAAAAATGATGAAAGCTACGAAAATATAAAAACCTACAGGCGTCATCGAACCTGCAAAAACTGGTTTTGCAAACATGCTTGGGTAAAATCCCACGAGTAGCAGATAACCGAACCAAAAAACTAGCGTGATAATGGTAAAAATAAGACCTAGGCTAGTTTTTTTCTTTGCCATGCTTTGGAATTCAGGATGATTCATGATGCGCTGAATTTGTGCCTCATCCATGGTAACGCTCCTTGTAAATGAATGAAAAGACAACTCATTGATGATTGATTCAACAATCAGTGTCAAAACCGACAAGGAAGATAGCGATTGGATGACAATAACAGTAGACAAAATATGTTGAAGCAAGTCCGCTATGCTAAACGTAATAGATTGTCTTAAATGATACAAACAATCTCATCTTCCTGATTAGTTGCTATTATTAAATGAAAATTGTTAAAAAATCTAGCTATTTTTTCTCAAACTGTAAAAAAATTGTAGAATGTTAGTTGAAAATTAGTGACAAGGTTATCAACGTACCCAAAATTATTATTAGACATAACTTGATACTCATAATCTTGACTAATCATCATTTTACCTAATCATGATTGCACTTAATTATAATTGTAACGCCCAATGACCAGTAAAAATTATCAAGCTATCGATGATAAATAAATCATTGAGGATAGATGAATCATTGAGCGTACATACCGCCATTCAAACCAAACGGCATTTATTTGCCTCGAGTTTTACACATACCGTCTTTGCAGTCTGCTGCGACTTTACCATAGGCAATTTCGGTCATCCAGTTGGGTACACGGTTGCGATGTCGCGCAAAAATAGGATAAATCACATTACTGGCTTGTTTTACCACAGGCCATTCAAACAGGGTTGCAAAAGGCAGTTGTGCGGTTTTGTATAGCAGTCGTACGGCATCCATGCCTTTTTGCATGTTCCCTTGTTTATCTTGCACACACAGATAAGTCATCGCCTCATTTTCGCTAATACCAAATTTCGCAAGTTCGTCGCGTGCGTCATCAATCGCCATGATGCGAATGGCGTCAGGTTTTTTCTCTACCATATGCAAGGCTTCAGTACGGCAGACAGGGCAGGTATCATCATAGTACATGGTAATCATATTAACAGTCTCCGAAGATTAGATTTTTAGGGCATCTAATACGGTCAAGTCGTTAAATTCAAAACCTTGATCCAGTAACGCTGTGGGCACAACACGCTGCCCATCCAACAGTAACATCGACATTTCACCAAACATGGTCTTGACCACAAAGGCGGGCAGGGTCATCACAGTAGGGCGGTGCAACCAAGTGCCCATCGCATCGGTAAATGCAGCATTGCTAATAGGCGTTGGATTGGTCAAATTGTAAATTTGCTGAGTGGGCAGGGTGTGAGTCAGGTTTTGTTCAATGATAAAAATCACCGCACGCACCCAATCAGTACGGCTAATCCAGCTCATGATTTGCTGACCATTGCCAAGCTTACCACCGGTGCCCATTTTAAATGGGGTAATCAGTCGTCCAACCATACCCCCCTCGGGCGCAATCACCACCCCTGTACGCACAATCGCAACTGGCACAGCGTCTGTTACGGCATCTGTTACAGCATCTGTTACAGTATCTTGGGCAGTCAAAGCTAGCTGCTCCCATGCCTGACAAATTTCGTGAGCGAAGTCAGTTTTTGTCACGGGGCTGGTTTCATCAAGCGCGGTTGGGTCGTTTTCCTGTTGGATACCGTACCAACCGATGGCTGAGCCGCTAATCAATAGTTTTGGTTTGTTGCCGATTCGCTCAATATAATCAATTACCGCTTGTGTGGGTTTTAGTCGGCTATCGAACAATTCTTGCTTACGTGCATCCGTCCAACGGCTGTCGGCAATACCTGCACCCGCTAGATTGATGATGACGTCATACCTCTCATTGGTGCTGGCAAGATCGTCATAGCTAATAACGTCATCTGCGATATTTTTGGTTTTCTCTTTTTCTACAGAACGAGAGACCCAAGTGACTGACGCAGTGTCACCTTTTACGCCATGGGTTTTTAACGATTGCGTCAACGCTGTGCCTAAAAATCCTGAACCGCCTGTGATAAGTATTTTCATCATTTCTTTCCTTTTTTCTGTCAAAACTGAAATTTATGGGTAAAATTTTTAGCTTTTTGGTAAAGCCAATTTGCCAACGATTACACTACTTAAACCGCCAACTATTGCAAGTCTGCCGTTAAACACCAAGATGCCTAACCATGTTACTAGAGTATTAGAAGTAAATAATCTATTAATATCATGAAAGCCTATTACAAAGATAAAAAATGTCACAAAACAGCCAATAACAAATAATCTAAAATATTGCCAAACGCTAGAAAGTACTATTTTTCTCAAAACTATGATAATGCTCGTTACTATTGAAGGAATAAATCCAAATAAAGTGCCAAACGCTATGGCGCCTAACATAGCCAGAAAAAAGTTATTGAGTCCAACGTGTTGCCAGCTATGGCGGCTAATTGTCTCGTTCATTGGAAAAAGCATTACACCAATCAAATGTATCAGACCGCCAATCCCACCGCCAAATAGAGCATAATAGGTTAAAACTTTGCCAGTCGGATATTTTGCAGTCATTATCCCAATCCATCATTTCAAAAACTTCTGAATCGTCGCCCCAAGCTTTAGGATACGATTGAGCGTAGTGGACGAAAGTTTTAGCATCTCGTTCGCCCAACTGGTCAGCGTATCGACAAATTGGTGGGTGTCTTTGATACGTTGCTGTACGTCTTTACTTTCTGTGGCAAATTCTGGCTCATTGATTAAATCCGCCAAGAATCCAACCGTCGGCGCAAGCTCTCGTCGATAGCGTTCTTCGACAATCACCTTAGCCAATTCCCACACATCCGTGCCCGTGGTGAAATAATCGCGCCTATCACCGAGCGTATGCACCGTTTGTACCAGATTTAAGCTCTGCAATTCCTTGATACTATTGCTCACATTTGAACGCGCCACGCCTAAGGTCTCTTGGATTTCTTCGGCATTCATAGGCTTGCCTGCCAAAAATAACAAGGCATGAATCTGGGCAACGGTGCGGTTTACGCCCCATTTATTGCCCATTTCGCCCCAGTGTAAGACAAATTTTTCCATGGTAGGTGTGAGTTGCACTTTTTAGCCCTGTGTGTAAGTAAATAGATATAAATCAATCAATTTTTAATTATTTTGAGCTTTTTATATATTTCTGTCAATACAGAAATTTTGAAAATTGTAAAAATTTTGTGGTTGGGTTTGGATTGTTGACCTTACAAGTCGCGTTTTATTTCCCAAAAAAAAATAATTTCGGTAAGATGAAGTGGTTTATTATTTTTATTTTTTTGGTATAAGGATGACCCATGACGGCAAACCAAACACAACAGCCCACCTTTCAAAAAGTCACGTATGATGTTGCAGATAGCGTTGCGACGATTACCCTCAATGACCCTGCATCTTTAAATGCCCTTGACAGCACCATGAAAGGCGAGCTATTGCAAGCCCTAAGCCATGCTGAATATGACGATACCGCCAAAGTCATCGTATTAACAGGCGCGGGCAAGGGCTTTTCAAGCGGTGGCGATATCCGCGAGATGTTAGGCTCAACCGAAACCCGCCAAGCGGTGCTAAAAATGGCACACGGGCTGACCACCGGCGTGGGCGAAATTAGCCGAAAGCTGCGAAAAATCAGTAAGCCTATCATCGCCCGTATCAATGGGGCAGCGGCAGGGGCGGGCATGAATATCGCCTTGGCGTGTGATTTTCGGGTGGCAAGCGACAATGCCAAGTTTTTGCAGGCGTTTGTCAATATCGGGCTTGTGCCTGATGCGGGCGGGATTTATCAGTTAACCCAACTGATTGGGGCGGCAAAGACCACCGAGCTTGTGATGCTTGGCGAGCAGTTTGATGCCAAAAAAGCCCAAGATTTAGGCTTAGTCAATGCTATCGTGCCAGCCGATGAGCTTGATGCCGCGGTGAAAAAACTCACCGACCGTTTAACAAGCTTGCCTGCTTTGACATTGGCGGCGATGAAACAATCGATTAATCAAGTGGCATTTGCAGGACTAGATATCGCGCTAGACCAAGAGGTAATTTACCAAATGCAAATGGCGACCAGCGAAGACTTTAAAGAAGGCGTGTCGGCATTTATGCAAAAACGTCCTGCCCAGTTTAAAGGGCATTAATCTGTAAAAAATCAACTGAAAGAAAAATAGCGTTGTCACCGACGCTATTTTTTTGGGGTATGGTAATGCCCAAACTGGTAACGGATTTTGTTATCACGGATTTCACCGACAAAAAAGCGATATAAATTGGCATGCAGGTATTTCCAGCCCGTATTAAAATAGCCATCTTGCTGCAAGCGGCGTGGGTCAAAGCGAAAGGTGAGCGGTAGCATCTGATAGCGGGTGATTTTTTTGGCGCGATTGACATAGTCACAATCTTCACACAGGGTGATAGACTCATCAAAGCCACCCAATTGCTCATGCACGGATTTACTGGAAAAAATACAGGCACCGACCGCCGTTGGCGATAAAAATTGGCTAACAAAAATACCTATGTTAAACAGCTGATAACCCACCGTAAACCAAGGTTTTAGGTGGTCAGCATTCATATACACGCCGGCTACTTTCAAGGATTTTTTATCCAATAATTGACTGGCTTTTTGCAAAAAGTCTGCATCCAGCCGCACATCGGCATCTAAAAACAGTATTCGTTCATTTTTGGCTAGGCTTGCCCCTGTATTACGACCCAAGCTGACGCCACGCTTTGGCATTTTATGTACGCTTATCGCCGGCAACTGGTGGCGAAAACTTGTTGCAATTTGACAGGTGTCATCTTCGCTGTTGGAGTCCACCACAATGACTTCAAAATTTTGGTAGCTTTGCTGGGCTAAGTCACGCAAAATATTGCCGATACGCTCGGCTTCGTTTAGGGTAATAATCACAATGCTAATTGGCGTCATAAGCTCATTCACAAGGGCAAAAATCGTTTAAAACGGCAGTTTTTTAGATTTTTTATCATAAATGAACAATATGACGATTTGGTGATTGCCAAAAAAGTTTTGGGTGCTAACCTAGGGAATGAGTAATCGAGCTGATGCAAGGTCCAATGGGCGATGGCATCGTAAAAATTTAGAAGGAATGAAGTATGTGCATTGTGGCGTTGGCTTGGCAGCTGTTTGAGGATAAGCCCTTGGTGCTATTATCCAATCGGGATGAATTTTTGCAGCGTCCTACGCGCGCACTGTATGAATGGCAATTGCCGAATGGACAAAAAATCATCGCGGGGCAAGATGCGCAAGCAGGTGGCACTTGGTTGGGTATCGATCCTGTGCATGGGCGCTGGGGGGTGATTTTAAACTACCGAGAGATTATCAAAGATAAGCCTGTCTTTGCCACGTCCCGAGGTCAGTTAATCCTTGATTATTTAAGTGGTGAGTGGTCGCCGCTAGCTTTCGCAAGGCAAATTGATTTGCCCTGCTACGATGGGTTTAATCTAGTCATCGGTGATCGGCAGCAAGCGGTGCTGCTCAATAATAAAGGGTATGGTATCGAGGTATTGGCAAAAGGCTTATACGTGTTATCCAATGGTCAACCAAATACGGCATGGTTTAAAACGGAAAAACTGCGCGGGCGAGTACGACAAGAGTTATTGCCGCTGCTTGCTGGGCATGAGGATTGGCAAACAGCCAATTGGAAAAACGTGGCATTTGAAATATTGCAAGACATTGAACAAGCGCCTATCACCCAGCTACCTGATACAGGGTTAGGTATGGAGACAGAATTGGCGTTGTCTTCCATCTTTATTCCTCCCAATCGCCTCGATAAGCTGCTAGGAAGTCGCTATGGGACGCGCGTGAGTAGTTTGCTCACCATCACTCATACAGGGTTTGATATGCAAGAAAAAAACCTTGAAAATGACACTATCATCCGTATCACGCCCGATGTTAATGCCACATAATCAATGAAAAAAACAGCGGCAAAATCAAAAAAATAGACAATAAAATCGGCTATCTATCAACCGTAAGCTTAACGGATATGCCCAAACATCATCATCAGCTCAGTATCGAGCCTATCAAAATCCAATTCGATAGTGTTATCCAAAAAAATCACTTCAATACGGTTATCGGTTTGTGGCTCACAGGCAATCAAGTCGAGCGAATCAGGGGTAAAATTCATGGTTTGCCATTGCTCATCATGCGTATGTTTGATATGAACCACCGATTTGATACGTTGCCAGTTGGGTAGTGCCAAAAGCCATTCCATCAGCACAGTCATATCAATTGTCCAGTCGGCTGACACCCGCCAGCCGATGATTTGATAGCCGTTTTGCACATCATGATAGCGAAATGGCAAGTCATCATTGGTAGCTGTTGGTGATTGGGTCGTGTCGGCTTGGGTGGTGGATGGAACGTGGGACTGAGCAAAGCTCGTTAAGCTAATTTGTTGGTAATGGCTGCGCTCGGCAAGTACTTGGCTTGATTGCTTGAGCGCTTGTTGCAATTGCCGCAGATTGTCTTCGCTCAGCATTTGCTCTGCTTGCCAAATCAAGTTTGCTTTAGGGTTTAAGCCTTTTACCCATGCGGTCAGTTGGGTTTTTTGGGTGTCATCCAACCCATGAAAACGATTAATCACCACCACATCACAAAATCGCACATGCGCTTGGTAGCCTTCATTGTCACGATAACGGGCATCTTGCCAATGACGCGCATTGACGATACTGATGGCAGATTTTAGCAACAGCGCAGTTTGCCAATGCGGTGCAGATAGCTGTTCAATCAGCTCTCGCGGGTGTGCAAGCCCTGTCGGCTCAATCCATAATCGGTCAGGTCTATACTCAGACGTCAAGCGAGCGAGCGCAATCTGTAGCGGCAGTTGCGAAGTACAGCAGATACAGCCACCAGATACTTGGCGAATCGCTAAATCATGGTCAGCATCATCCGTCAATAGCTTTTCATCAATACCGATTTGACCTGCTTCATTGACCAAAATCGCCCACTTTTCATGGTGCTGAAAATGCGTGATACAGGCATTGATAAAACTGGTTTTTCCAGAACCTAAAAAGCCCATCACCAGGTGACAGGCTGTATTTACAATCAACGGTTTTATCATAAAAGTTCTTAACTCTGTTAACTTGGCTTTCTTAATCCGTTCTTCTAATTGGCTTTCTTAATCCGCTCTCTTTAATAGCGCTTGTTTAGCTATCTGCGCCATCGGGTACAAACACGTAGCCCACGCCCCATACGGTTTGGATATAGCGCGCTTGCGAAGGGTTATCTTCGATGAGACGGCGTAAACGCGATACTTGCACATCAATTGAGCGCTCCATTGCGCCCCATTCACGGCCGCGTGCCAAATTCATCAATTTATCACGGGTTAATGGCTCACGGGGATGTTGTACCAAAGCCTTTAATACACTAAATTCACCTGTGGTTAAGGTTACGATGTTGCCATCACGTTTTAGGGTACGCGTTGATAAATCTAATGTCCATGACCCAAATTCGACCACTTCCATTTGCTGACTGGGTGCGCCTGGCAATTCACGCGTTTGCCGACGCAATACGGCTTTAATACGTGCCAATAATTCTTTGGGGTTAAAGGGTTTTGGCAGATAATCATCCGCGCCTGCTTCAAGTCCTGCGATACGGTCGGCATCGGAACCTTTAGCGGTCAACATAATAATCGGGATATCGGAGTTTTCTGCGCGTAAGCGATGGCAAATACTGATACCGTCTTCGTTAGGTAGCATCAAATCCAGCACAATCAGCGAAAATAACTCGCGCTGCATCAGTTTGTCCATTTGGCTACCATCATGCGCAGTACGTACAATATAGCCATCGTCTTCTAAGAAACGTTGCAATAAAGTGCGAAGGCGCGCATCGTCATCAACGACCAAAATGCGCTGATTCATATCGCCGGCGGCTGATTGATTGGGGGTAGATTCTACAGTGGGGTTGATGTCGTCACTCATTGATTATTTTCCTCATTTTTATCGTCGATATTCCTATCACCCATATTCCTATCACTAACGTTATTTTCACTCGAATGTTGTTTTCGCTACATTATTTTCGTTACATAGTTTTTATAAATACCCAATTGTTTTTTATAAAGGCTAAATATGTTCCATTAGCGTGTTGAACTGAACCTTATAATTAATAGTTAGGACAGGCAATGCTATAAAATATATGGGTATAAAAATTTTTATTAGTGACTGATAAAGGTATTTTGAAACGATTGGTTACAAGTTGCAAGCATTATCAATCTTATTATTTAGCCAAATTTGCGTGGTTATGCGGTTATTAAAGCAAAAAAATGTGTCGATTGCTGTAGTGATTTTGCTAAAAATGCGACGTTAGCTTATTTAGCTTATTTAGCTTATAGGGTAGCCACTTATTATTTATAGGGTAGCCACTTATTATATAGTCATCAGTTAGCAAAATTTTAGTCTAACGACAGCGCTAGAGTTGGCAAGGTAAAAATTCACTAAAGATTTTTGTTAAAATAGCGTTTACCTATTATCTTTTTGTATTGTTTTGTTATAATGCGTGAACTCTGAAGTTTTGAGTTCATCCTTATAAGTGTTAGGCAAAAATATGACTACAAACGTTACTGCCATTGCGGCTAATCCAGCGGTAGATGTACTCTCTGAGCAAGTCCAGCAAGCCATTTATCAAAAATTAGCTGCCAATCTTGGTATCAAACTCAACCAAATGATGGCATTCGTCAAACTCTACGATGATGGCGCGACGATTCCGTTTATTGCACGCTATCGTAAAGACCAAACCGGCGGGCTCGATGACGTACAGTTGCGTAGTCTGGAAAAATCGCTGAGCTATGAACGAGATATGGCCATTCGCCGCCAAAAAATCATTGAGCTGTTGACTTCACAAAATAAGCTGACCGATGAATTGAGTGAACGCATCAATCAAGCGGTATCCAAACTTGAATTAGAAGACATTTATTTGCCATATCGTCCGCGCCGCCGCTCACTGGCAACCCAAGCGCGTGAAGCAGGACTTGAGCCAATTGCCTTGGCGGTTTTAAATGAGTCGGTAAGCCCAGCCGCAGCATTATCAAGTTACCAAGCGCCAGCGCCTGTACAGGATGACAATGGCGAAGCCGAAGCGTCAATTTTTGAAGATAAAGAAAAACAGCTATCAGGTATCGGCGCCATTATTATCGATGAGTGGACACAGCAGCTTGATCTACTCGATAAACTGCGCGTCGGCTTTGGTAAAATCGCCCAAATTCATAGCCGTTTAGTGGGCGAAGAAAAACGGGAAGTCGGCGAAAAATACAAAGACTATTTCGACCACACTGAAAGCTTGGCGCGTCTACCCAATCATCGATTATTAGCGATGCTACGCGGTCGCCAAGACAACGTACTGACGATTGCCATTGAAGGCGATGATGCACCGTTTACCCAGCAAATTAATCAGGCATTTAACTTAACGGCTGCCGAGCCTAGTGACCGTCAACAGTTTTTATTGTCACTGGGCAAAAAACTGTGGTTGGATAAATGGCGTCCGCATATTGAGCATCGTTTGCTCACAGAAAAGCGCTTAACGGCTGAATCCGCAGCAATTGACGTGTTTGCAAACAATTTACAGCATCTATTAATGGCAGCGCCAGCGGGTCAAAAAACGATTCTAGGCGTCGATCCGGGTATCCGTCATGGGGTCAAAATGGCGGTGGTTGATAGCCTAGGTCATGTTGCCAAAAACAGCGATGATAGTTTTGCGATTGCAACGGTGTATCCATTTGCCCCAGACAATAAGGTCGATGAAGCCAAACAAACCATTGCCGATTTACTCAAAAATCACCATGTGGATTTAATCGCCATTGGTAATGGTACGGCTAGCCGTGAGACAGATGCTTTAATCAAAGAAATTTTGGCAGAACACAGCGCACAGGGCAAGGGGGATATCAAAGCCGTGCCTGTGGTGGTCAATGAGTCTGGTGCGTCTGTGTACTCAGCCAGCGAACTGGCATCGCAAGAATTACAAGCGCTTGATGTATCCATTCGTGGGGCGGTATCGATTGCCCGTCGTTTGCAAGATCCCTTGTCTGAGCTGGTTAAAGTCGATCCCAAAGCCATTGGCGTGGGTCAATATCAGCATGACGTCAACCAAACGCAGCTGGCGGATAGTTTAACCAAAGTCACGCAAGACTGCGTGAATGCAGTAGGCGTAGATGTCAACACCGCAAGCCCTGCGATTTTGTCTTATATCGCAGGTCTCAATGTCAATGTGGCGCAGCAAATTGTCAACTACCGTAACGAACATGGCGCATTTGCCAATCGTGAACAGCTCAAAAACGTGCCAAGATTAGGTGCCAAAACTTTTGAACAAGCGGCAGGTTTTTTACGCATTCGTGGCGGTGATGAGCCGCTAGATGCGACAGGGTTACACCCAGAAAACTACGAGATGGTCAAACAATGGCTGGCTTCAACTGACAACACTCTCAACGATGTGCTAGGCGACGAGTCAGCGCTTAACAATCTGACCGCTTCACTGGTCGCTGCCGCAAACGATGAGGTTAACGATGCCGAGCAAGCAACGCTGAA